>CAKQNH010000040.1 GCA_934255105.1 uncultured Pirellulaceae bacterium | reverse complement strand
TGTCCCATGAGCACCGTCGATAAGAGGCAGCTCAACCAACCTTTTGAAGCCGTTCCGAACACGCGCATTGCGAAATCCAACCTCACCAAGTGAAAAACGAAAGCCAGTAATCCAGCCACCATCTTAGTCGAACAACGGATCTGAAACATCAAGCAACTTCCCCGCATTGAATGATGAAAGCCTAAGCGATTCTGGATTTTGCTTGAATACGGATTTCAAATTCGTGCAACGGTTTCCGCATGTCGATTTGACGAAACTCCAGTTATGCCAGTGGGTAAGGCTGTTTTGGCCGTTCAAGTTAGGGCTAACGGCAAAATGGGCGGTATGATGGTCAGTGTCCCGCATTAGTTTTCTACAAGCGAAGAGAGCCTGGAATATGTTGCGTTTAGCCCTACCGATCCTGAGTCTCGTTTTCCTGATGGCGACGCGCGCGTTGGCGGAGGACGCTGGTACATCGTCTGAGCCAACGAAGCGACCAAACGTCATCGTCTTCTATACCGATGATCAAGGCTCGCTGGATGCGAACTGCTATGGTTCACATGACTTAGCGACGCCGACCATCGACGAACTCGCCAGGACCGGAGTGCGGTTTACGCAGATGTACGCGCCGTCGGCCATCTGTTCTGCATCGCGGGCTGGATTGATGACTGGACGCTTCCCAGCTCGCGCGGGTGTGCCCAGCAATGTGGCCGGTGCCGAAGGGACCGAGGGGCTGCCGCATAAGGAGGTCACAATCGCCGACATGCTGCAAGCGAGCGGCTATCGCACGGCTCACATCGGTAAATGGCACCTTGGACATCAAGTGGAAACGCGTCCCAATGGGCAGGGTTTCGATTTTTCATTTGGACACATGCAAGGCTGCATCGACAACTATTCGCACTTCTTCTACTGGAGCGGCCCGAATCGCCATGACCTATGGCTCAACGGATCGCAGGTCCATCGCGATGGTGAGTACTTTGGCGATTTGATGCGCGACTACTGCAAGCAATTTATCAGCCAACAGCAGCAAGAACCGGAGCAGCCTTTTTTTGTATACATGGCGATCAATTGGCCGCATTACCCGCTGCAGGGGAGCCAGAAATGGCGTGAGTACTACCAACAGCGCATCGAAGACCCGCGGCGACAGCGATACGCGGCCCTGTTGAGCACGGCCGACGAATTGATGGGAGACATTGTCAGCCACGTCGAATCGCTGGGTCTGCGCGACAATACTCTCATCGTGTATCAATCGGACCATGGCCATAGCGTTGAAGAGCGAACGTTCGGAGGAGGTGGCAATCCGGGACCATACCGCGGATGTAAGGCGAGCCTGTTCGAAGGTGGAATTCGAGTGCCTGCGGTCGTGTCGTGGCCAGGCACAATTCCCGCCGGCGAAACGCGAGATCAAGCGGTGTTCGGCTGCGACTGGCTGCCGACGATTGCAGATTATGCGGGCTGCTCACCCACCGCCGCGCTCGACGGCAAGAGCATCCGGTCGGTAATCGAATCAGGGGACCAGCCGAGCCCACATGAACACCTGTACTGGCTGCTCGGACGTGGCCCGAATGCTCAGTGGGCAGTCCGCCAAGGGGACTGGAAACTGCTGGGCAACCCTCAAGATCCGCGCCAGCCCAATGCGTTTGCCAAACAAGATCAACTGTTTTTGGCGAATCTGAAGGAAGACATCGGCGAGACTGAGAATTTGGCCGTCAAACACGCCGACATAGCGGCTGAGCTGCATGCTATCCACTCCCAGTATCAGGCTGAGATTGAGGCCAAGTAACGCCGGGCAACTAGCTCGGAGATTGGTAGGAACATGGAGGTAGGAAGATACCTGGCCTCCCATTTTCCTACCTCCATATTCCTACCACACTCTTTTGTACTACGACGGACAGCCTGGGGCTGGAGCTTCCGTTTCCCGAATGGTTTCGAGTTGGCAAGCTGGAAGCTTACCAAACCTCTTATCTGTCGAGCTCGCGGCTCGATCAGTCGGTCGGTGGGCCGGGAAAGACGGCGTTGGTTCGGTCGATATAAGCCTGGTATCCGGGCTTGCTTTTCTTAAGCGATGATTCCAGCAGTGTCACACCTGAGATGCGCATCAAGAAAACGGACATGACGATGGGGCCAATTACTGTCCACCACTGTTGGCTGTGGGCTACAGCGGCCAGAAATATCCCCCACCAAACTAAGAAGTCACCAAAGTAATTCGGATGTCGGGTAAATCGCCACAGCCCGCGATCGAGCACTTTGCCTTGATTGTTGGCATCGGCTTTGAATCGCGCTAGCTGCCAGTCTCCAACTGATTCAAATACCAGTCCTACTGCAAATACTACCGTGCCAACGATTCTCAGCCACAAGCGACCTTCGTCGGCTCCGCCATAGACCGTCTGGACTGGGAGTGAAACGATCCACATCACGACCGCCTGAGCGCCGAAGACCGTCAGCAAACTGATCGATGGGAATGCATCACCCCAGTGGGCACGCATCTTTTGATAGCGAGGATCCTCGGGCGTGCCGTGATTGCGCCAAGCCAAGTATCCGCTCAGCCGTAGCCCCCATAGGGTCACTAGCAGTGGGATCAGCAAACTGTCGCCGGAACCAGCCCGCAGGAGATAGCTCGTCCAAGCGAGCAGCACGAATCCCAGTCCCCAAGCGATGTCGACCACACTGACGTCTTTAAGGTACAGACTGAGCAACCAGACACCCAACATCAGGATGCTAATCACTGCACTGCAAGCCATCAGACCGTTAAACATTGGCTCGCTCACTTTTGAAATAGGTAATGAGAAACGTACCACTGCTGGCCATGATCGGCGGCAAATAGCTCCTCGCAAGCCATGAAGAACATCCGCCAGCGATTGTGCCAACGACGGGCGTGTGGACGCCCGTAGGTTTTGCCCCACAGCGGTTGCAGCGTTTCGCCGGCCGCATCCATATTGGCCAGCCAAGCGCGACAGGTTTTGGCGTAGTGCATTCCATTCCATGACCACTGGTTCGTCAACTGGAGCGGTCCACTGCAGCGCGGCAGCCAATCCTGGCTGGGCATCATGCCACCGGTAAAAAAATATCGCCCCATCCAATCCTGGTCGCCGGTGCTGTCAAACAGATAGGGCGTGCTGTGGTGGCAAAAGACATGGACGAACAGTGCTCCGCCGGGCCGCAACCAGTCGTCGATATGATGCATCAGTCGTTGGTGGTTGCGCACGTGCTCAAACATCTCTACCGAGACAACTCGATCAAATGTCTCAGCGATGTGCAAGTTGTTCACATCAGCCGTTAGCACGCGTAGGTTGCCGCTACCGCGCTGGCGAGCTTGTTCCAAGATAAAACGTCGCTGCGAGTGCGAATTGGAAACGGACACGATGCGACTGCGGGGGAACCTCTCCGCCATCCACAGCGACAGCGAACCCCAGCCACAGCCCAGCTCTAAGATGTCCATGCCATCCTGCAAATCGGCATGCTGCGCGGTGATTTCGAGCGCGGCTTGCTCGGCGGCAGCCAGAGTCGTTGTCTGCGGATGCCAGTAGCAACAACTGTATTTCAGTCGCGGCCCCAGCACGCTGGCGAAGAATTCGGCGGGCAGTTCGTAGTGTTGCTCATTGGCTTGGTCGGTAGCAACCGCGATCGGTTGTGAAGCCACGGCTTGGAGCAACTGCGTAGTCGCATCGGCCGGTTGTTGTGCACTCAGTTCTCGCTGGCGTTTACTTAACAATCGACGGATGCCAAGCCGCACCATCCAGTCGGGCAGGCGGCCCATTTCGGCAGCGTTGGATAGACGCGCGAAGAGCCGCTTGGGCATAGCTTTGGATCGATTCGGCGATGGATTCACGTCAGCGATTTGTCCCATACAATCTGAACAACTCTCACGCTTCGCTCGCGAAAGGCTGCTTCGCAGTAGCATAAGTAGTACTCCCACATCCGAATAAAACGATCATCAAAACCCAACGCACGCACGTCTGCCACACGATCCAAAAAACGCTGGCGCCAGTGCTCCAGAGTTCTTGCATAGTGCGGCGAGATGTCTTCGATCGATTCCAATCGAAACTGCGATGTCCGGCCCACCGCACTTTGAATAGCCGAGATCGATGGCAGAAATCCACCGGGAAAGATGTACTTTTGGATAAAGTCGATGTTGCGGCGGTAAGCGGCATAGCGCTGCTCCGGCATCACGATAGCTTGCATGACGCAGCGCCCCCCTGGCCGCAGCAGTGCATTGCACTGTCGAAAGAAGTCGTCCAGATGACGTTCGCCGATGGCTTCGATCACCTCGATCGAAACCAGTTTATCGAACTGGCCGATGAGGTCGCGATAGTCCGCGGTCAACAGCTCAATCTTGTCATTTAGCCCCGCTTGCTGCACTCGCTCGCTGGCTTTGTGGAACTGAGCTGGCGAAATGGTAGTGGTGGTAACGTGGCAACCAAATTGACTTGCCGCATGCAGCGCCAATCCTCCCCAGCCCGTACCGATCTCCAGCAATCGGTCGGTAGGCTGCAGTTGCAGTTTGCCGCACACGCGATCGAGCTTGGCCAGCGATGCGTCGTGGAGGCTCATGTTCGGTTTCTCAAACCAAGCCGATGAGTACATCAGCGTAGGGTCCAGGAACAGCTCGAAGAACGGATTGCTCAGATCGTAGTGGGCAGCGATGTGCCGTCGGCTTCCGTTGCGAGAATTCGGATCCAGCCGAGATGCAAAATACTGGAAACGTTGAAAGACCTTAGATAAGCTCGTGGCCACCCCAGTCGTGCGATCCAAGTTGCGACACAGAATCTGCAGGAACTTCGTCAAGTCGTCGGTTTGCCAATGCTCACGCAAATAGGATTCAGCTAGTCCTAAACTACCCTGTGCGGCTAGGTAACTGTAAAACTGCGGATCGTTGATATGCCACTCGGCTCGCAACTCTGCGGTGAGTTGCCCGAATGTAGCCCGTGTATGAGCATCGGTGAATTGAATTTGTCCACCCTTGAGCGAAGCTAACCAAGTCAGCAGTCGTCGCCGAACTAGAGCTTGTACCCATGTCAGTCGGGTCGATCGGCAACCAGGGGTGGTGTCGAGCGAATCGTCGAATGTTTCGTGGACCGGTGCTAATGCTGAGGCTGGTCGTTCAGTAATGATGCTACTGGACATATTGCTGGCTTACAAAATGGGCTTGGTATCGTGTGGTTGTTTAATGTGGTCTTTCGTTCCGCGAAAGAATGTTCAGGTGCCAAGTTCGCCAACAGGCTGCAGATTCATAGAATCACAAGGCTTCAGTAGGAGCGAAAGTCGCCAAGACTCTCGACCAAGGATCTGCCGAAACTCTTGGCGAGCTCCGCTGCGTTAAATCTCATAGGATCTGCCGAAACTCTTGCGAGTTCCGTTGCGTAAAAACTCAATGCCAAGGCGCGAAAGTCGCCACTCATAACGGTTTTGGATGTGGATAAACGGGCATCTTTTTGAGCCACAGGCGGAGCGCTTGCCAGTAGATGCCTAGCATGACTTGGCCCGTTGCCAACGGAAATCGCGCTAGCTGTGTGGATAGTTGCATACTCGTCAACGGTCGCCGATCGAGTGTCAGCGTGGCGTCGAACAATCGCCCCTGCTCGTCGTGGTCCTCTAGATGCACACTTAGGTGTTTACCAGGTCGGCTCAGCCGCCAATGGTATTCGATATCCATCGGCAAAAACGGTGACACATGAAAGGCTTTCGGGCAGCGATGCTGAATGACTCGCCCCGCGCTATTCCATGGAATGATATAGCTGTGCCGTTCGCGCCACGGAGTATTGGTCACTTCGGCCACGATAGCCGCCAGCGTTTGCCCGTCGCTATGAAAGCAGTAGTACAGCGAAACGGGATTGAAGGCCAAGCCGCAATAGCGCACTTGGGTTAGCAAACGGATGGGGCCAGCGAACTCGACACCGACACTCGCTCGCACCGTCTGGCGCACCGTTTCGGCCAGCGACTGCTGTGGATCACCCAAGTAATCCGCACGATGAAACCGCACCAAGCTGAAGCGGCTTTTGGAGAGTAGCAGTGGGCGACTGAAAATGGTGTCGATCTCAGCCAGATCCAAATAGAACATAAAAAGACGCTGGCGAAATTCGTGCGGTGTCGGTCGGTAGCGGCGATGGCGGACTAAGCCCGTGTACAAACAGCTTTGCTTTACTTTCATCGGCTTTCGCTCCCGCCTGGCGTAGCAGCCATCAAGCGATCGGAGGTGGTTGTCTGTGATGTCCATCCGGGTATCCCAAACTTGCGACAGACAGCCAGCCCGCTCACGACGCCATCTTCATGAAAACCATTGCGCCAGTAAGCCCCACAGAAAGAGGTCCGACGGCGACGCAGGACTTCATCATGTCTGCTTTGGATGGCAGCCCGCGAGGTAGTAAACAGCGGATGCGAGTAGTGATACTCGCCCAGGATGCTGGCTGGGTCAATTGATTGGTTTGGATTCAGCGTCAAGCAGATAGTCTTTGACGACGAGATTCTCTGCAACAGATTCATGTTGTACGTAACTGTAGGCTGAGTCTCGATGTCGCGACCGATGTGGTAATTCCAACTGGCCCAAGCCCGGCGGCGGCGTGGCAAAACCGACTCGTCCGTATGCAGCACTGCTCGATTGTCACCGTACGGGAAGGCGGACAGTAGCTCTATCTCCAACTTGTCTGCATCGTCCAACATCCGCAGGGCTTGATCGCTATGGCAGGCGAAGACCACTTCATCGAAGTAGTCCACCCCTTCGGCATGAGCGATTTGTACCTCTTGTTCCAATCGACGAACCGAGCGGACGGGGCAGCTCAACCGAATCCGATCTCTAAACGGCTCGACTAGCTTGGCGACATACCGCTGCGAGCCGCCGACGACTGTCCGCCACACGGGTCGATCGGTCAGGCTCAGCAGACCATGCTGGTGAAAGAACTCTAGAATGAAGCGGATCGGAAACTCTGCAAAAGAAGCTCGCGGGCAGGACCAAATCGCCGCACCCATCGGCAACAAATACTGCTCACCGAAGGCCCGCGAATACCTCCCCTCGCTTAGATAGTCGGCTACGGTTTTTTCGGGCGATAGACGGTCAAGATCCAGCGAGCCAGTGCGATTGAAGCGAGCGATATCCAGCAGCATCCGCAGAAAGGAGGGCCGCAAAGCGTTCCGCCGCTGAGCAAAGAGACTGCCGATGGAAGTGCCGCAGTACTCGACGCCAGTCCGATCGCAGCGAACGCTAAAGCTCATCGAGGTGGGCTGCGTTTCGACGTGCAAATCTTCTAGCATCTGTGAGAAATTGGGATAGTTGCGGTCGTTGTACACGATGAACCCAATATCGACATCGAACCAATGGCCACCGACATCAATTGCGACCGTCTGGCTGTGCCCTCCGATCCGCCCATCGGCTTCAAACACGGTTACGGCATGTTCCCCGGCCAGCAGTCGTGCGCAGGTGAGCCCTGCTATACCTGATCCGATAACGGCGATACGCACGAATGACTCTCGATGTTGAAGGTAGGAGGTTGGATGTCGCTTGCTGATTTGTAGACGTGGACGAGAAAGTGACCAGTATTTTCAGGCCACAATTCAGAAAATCATCCAGCCCATTGGCCGTAGAGCGGGCACTCCTGCCCGTTTAATCCTCAGCACTCAACCTCAGTAGAACGGGCAAGAGTGCCCGTTCTAGGTCGTTGCGCGGAAAACGGGCAGGAGTGCCCGTTCTACGTCACTGCGGCGGAAACGGGCAGGAGCGCCCGTTCTACGAATGCATACCCAAACCTCAGCCGATAGCAAGAATCCCTATGGACTCGAATCTTTTCCAAAATTTTTAGTGGTCAATCTCGAATAGGCTGTTACAACAGTGACACTAGCCCGACTTTTCCAGTCCAGATTCGGAGACCACCGTGGTCGATGCTGAAATCTCTTTTATCCCGCATGCGGATTTTGAATCTGCACAAGAGCAAGATTTCGCGGAGATCGATTGCGTACTGTATGTGGAGGAGGAGGGTCGGCCCAGCGATCCACTGGGTGCTGCCACCACGTTCCTGACGGCCGTCGAAGAATGTCGCATATTGACCTTCGACGGGGAACAGTTCCTATTTAAACGGCTCAATTTCCTACGCTTCCGAGCGCACGCTCTGTCGGCAACGTTGCGCCGCCAACGCCGCCCCGCCAAGACACAGGCCGAAATCGAGCGTCTGTTGGCGGAGGCAAATGACACGCGCGACGAAATCGCACGCGCAAACTTTCGGCTGCTCTCGTTTGTGTGCCGCAAATCGGCCACTTCCAATGATGAATTCGATGAGTTTGTGGCCGAGGCCAATATGATCTTGCTCAAGGCCATCGACAAGTTCGATTTTAGCCGCGGCTATCGCTTCAGCACTTATCTTACGCACGCCGTGCAGCGGCACCTAGCGAGGCTGATCAATCGCGCCTCTCGGCATCGCTCACGGGAATTTTGTGACGGCAATGAAACCATCGATTGGGCGGCATCCGCCTCGGGGGGTGACCACCTGACTCAGGCAGAGCTGCAGGCAAGTGCTGCCTCCGTAATTGCGGAAATGGATCGCGTGCTCGACGCTCGCGAGTGTTTTATCGTGAGGGGGCGATTCGGTTTAAGTCCCCCTGGAGGCAATTTGGCGGATACCGCAGCGGATGTTCCTGCTAGTGGAAAATCTCTGCGGGCCCTCGGGGATGAAATCGGAATTAGCAAAGAGCGTGCGCGCCAAATCCTTTATCAAAGCTTGGAGAAATTATCCAAAGTCGCTCAGTCCCTCGAGTCTTCATTGGCAGTGAAATCATGATGGCGTATCAACCCAAACGATGGATGAAAGCTGTAGTACTCGCTGCGGGTGTTTATAACCTGCTGTGGGGACTGCTGGCAATTGCTTACGCTAATCCGATGCTCGGTTGGATCGGGCTCGAACCCAGCACTACCAATGCTGTGTTTCTGCAATTCCTCGGCATGATGGTAGGCGTCTACGGCGTCGGGCTTTTGATCGCCTCGCGCGCGCCCTACCACCACTGGCCAATCATCCTGGTCGGACTGATTGGTAAGCTGTTTGCCTCGTTGGGTTACGCTTGGGCGTTAGCGGCCAACGCGCTCCCTCTGCAGGTCGGTTGGGCGATTTTGGTGAACGATTTAATTTGGATTGGCCCATTTGCAACTATATTGTGGGGTGCGATTCAGCATCATTATGCGCGTGGTTCGGCTTATGAAACTCCCGAGGCCGATGCGCCGCTGCGCGACTTGCGTACTCATACTGGTCAGAACCTAGATCAGCTTGCCAGTGAGCGACCGCAGATGGTGGTTTTCTTGCGACACGCGGGCTGCACCTTTTGCCGTGAGGCGTTGGCTGAGCTTTCGGCGCGGCGCAGTGAAATTGAAGCGACGGGCTGCGGAATCGTGCTCGTGCATTTGGGTGCGGGGGATGGCGAAGCATTTTTCGCTCAATATGCCATGCAGAATGTCCCCCGCATCTCCGATCCACAGTGTCGCTTGTACCGGCAGTTTGGGCTTGATTTAGGTAGCTTCCGACAGCTCTTTGGCCTCCGGGTTTGGCAGCGCGGATTTGTCGCCGGACTGTTGCAGGGCCACGGTATCGGTTGGGCACAAGGCAACTCTTTCCAAATGCCCGGCATATTCGTGTACTACCAAGGTCGCGTAATCGACGGCTTTCTGCACGACCAAGCCTCGGATCGCCCCGACTACGTAACTTTGGCAAAGGAAGCAACGCAGCCTCACTCCATTGCGGCGGCTTCGTGAATATGAATATAGATAGCCGAAGCCGCCGGACTTTGGATCAACCACTTTTTAATTTTGAATGGTGCAACTTCCTCTTTCCGGGTGCTAATGTCACATGAGAATTCCAATGCTTTACCTAACAGTCGTTGTAGGCCTCGGTCTGATCAGCGTGCTGGGCTGGAATATGACGGCGCGAGCCGCTTATGAAACAGCTCAATATGAGGTGATCGAGAAAGACGGAAACATCGAAATCCGCCAATATCCTGATTTGATGCTAGCGTCGGTCGACACCGACGAGGAATCCCAAGGACGAGACAGCAGCTTTATGAAGCTGTTCCGCTATATCAGCGGTGCAAACGTTGCCGAACAGAAGATTGCCATGACGACACCGGTTTTTATGGAAGACGAGCATGCGAGATCGCAGGGCAAGATGGGCTTTGTGTTGCCCCAGGAAGTTGCAGCGGCGGGCATCCCTGCCCCCGAGGCAACCGACGTGAAGATCCGCAAGCGCAGCGGTGGCCGCTTCGCCGTCATCCGTTTCGCAGGCAAACTGAATAGCGTTACAGCTAGAGAAAAAGAAGCGGAGTTGCGAAAGTGGTTGGATGCAAATGGAATCGTCGGTGAAGAGTTCGCTGAGTCGGCTGGCTACGACGCGCCGTTTACTCCGGGTCCACTGCGCCGCAACGAAGTTTTAATTCGGCTGAAGCAGAAGAACGCAGCGTCTGGTTCAACTTCAATTCCGGAAGAAGATAAGTGAGCCTTTCATCGATGGCCCCAGAGTCCTCATGGCAAATCGAAGTCTTTTATGACGGCGACTGCCCGCTGTGCCTGCGCGAGGTCAAACTGCTGCGGTGGATGGACCGCCGCCAGCGCATTCGCTTCACGGATATCGCAGCGGCAGATTTCGTCGCTGCCGACTATGGAAAATCCCTGTCAGAATTCATGGAGCAAATCCAAGGGCGACTACCCAGCGGCCAGTGGTTGGTAGGCGTCGAGGTCTTTCGTCGACTCTACGCTGCGATTGGTTTTGGTCCGTTGGTTTGGATCCCGCGTCTGCCACTTCTTTCTCAGCTCTGCGATATTGGCTATCGTGTGTTTGCTAAGAACCGTCTACGGTTAACAGGCCGCTGTGTCAAAGAGGAGTGCAAGACGGGCTAATGAACAATGCACAGACGGAAGTGATTACGGCAGTCGTCGGTGCGCTGCTACAGGCAGAGAGCGTGTTATTCATTACCGGAGCCGGCGTGTCGGCCGAATCGGGAATCCCAACCTACCGAGGTATCGGTGGACTCTACAACGTGGGGACTACCGACGAGGGCTTCGCAATCGAAGAGATCCTGTCGTCGTACATGTTGCGAGAAAACCCCGCGCTGTGCTGGAAATATTTGGCGCAGATCGGTTTGGCCGTGCAAGGGGCCAAGCATAATCGAGCGCACGAAGTCATGGCTGAGATGGAGAATCACTTTGATCGCCTGTGGGTGTTGACTCAAAACGTCGATGGATTCCATCGTGCGGCCGGCTCAAAGAAGCTGATCGAGGCGCACGGCAATATGCACTCCCTGTCGTGTATGGGCTGCGGCCAAAAAGTGTTGGTTGACGAATTCCAAACGCTGGAGATACCGCCGAAGTGCCCGAGATGCCCCGCCCTGCTCCGCCCCGACGTGGTACTGTTCGGTGAGCTGATCGACGGGCCAGGTATCGAGAATTTACAAACGGAACTCGACCGAGGTTTTGACATCGTCTTTTCAGTCGGTACGACCAGCGTGTTTCCCTATATCCAAGCGCCGTTATTCATGGCCCAGGCGGCTGGTAAGACGACGGTTGAAATCAATCCCAGCCAGACGGAAGTGTCGCCGATGGTCGACTATCGCCTACAGGCTCCCGCGGCTGAGGCATTGCAGGCGATTTGGCGCGAGTATTTGACGCGCAAAAGTCGGTAGTTGCGCACTCGCGCGGGCAGGTGTGCCAGGTAGAACGGACACTCCTGCCCGTTTGCGATCGCAACAAAGTAGAACGGGCACTCTTGCCTTTTTATACGCCACAAGTCATTCCTAGTCGTACAGATGGTTCCGCCACCCACGCGAATCGCACCCCTGCCCGCGCAGCGGGAGGGGTCGAGCCTAGGCGAGGGGGAGGGCGGAAACGGATTAACGGATTAACGGATTAGCGGACTGCACAGATGTAGATTGCGATTGTCCCTCTCCCTCGCTTAGGCTCGACCTCTCCCAGAGGGAGAGGATCCAGTGCGAGCAGTGCTGGTGAAAGAAGATCGATAGGGTAAAGGTTGGTGAAAAGTTGTAGGGTTTGAGTAGGCGGGAGTGCCCGCTCTTTACGGAGGGAACGAGCAAAAGTTTGGTGCGGCGAGGAAAACGGGCAGGAGTGCCCGTTCTACGGAGGGAATGAGGAAAGGTTTGATGCGGCGGGGAAAAGGCAGGAGTGCCCGTTCTACGTCAGAAGAGGCGAACCAGTGCGATGGTAAATCTGCTAGAATGTGCGGCGGGTTGATTCTTTGTATTCCATTGAGAAACATATCGCAGGGGAGTTCTAGCCGGTGAATTTGTTCCATATCGCATGGCGAAACGTGCAACAACGCGGCTTGGCATCGCTGCTGACGATGCTCAGTATGGCGTTGGGAGTGGCCCTAGTGGTACTGGTGCTGGGGATTGGCTGGGTCATCTCCGAATCTTTCGCGCGCAATAGCAATGTGGGCTACAACTTGATCGTAGGGGCCAAGGGGGGCGCGCTGCAATTGACGCTGAATACGGTCTTCTACCTCAGCAAACCCATCGAAGTCATCCCCTACGAAGAGTATCTGGAATTCTTACCGGGCAATGGTCGAGCGGAAGAGATCGCGCGCATCGGTGGTCGCATTGCCGATCCGGATCGCAAGGGTTTGTATAGTTCGTACATGGGGGGTGGTTTCGCGATCCCCATCTGCTTGGGTGACTACTTCGGGCCGTTTCGCGTGGTGGGGACCAAACCGGAGTTCTTCGAAGACCTGCGCTATGGCGAGACGGGGGATATGGAGTACAAGTTCGCCGAAGGAAGGAACTTCGAGGACTACAACGCCGAGCATGGCTACTACGAAGCGGTGCTGGGCTGGCGCGTTGCTCGACAAATGAACAAAGGAGTGGGGGACACGTTCAAAACCACGCACGGCGATCCCGAGGGAGAAGGCCACGGACAGGAGTTTACAATCGTGGGTGTGCTGGCGCCTACGGGAACACCCAACGACCGCGCCGCCTTCATCAACCTCGAAGGCTTCTACTTGATGGAGGGGCATTCGCGAGCTTTCGAGGACAAGGCCAATCCGGACGAGGACAAGGAGGATGTCGAAACGAAGGGGCAAGTCGCACAGCCACCACGCCTGCCACTAGAAAAACGCGATATTACGGCAGTGTTGGTCAAGCCGGGCAATGGCATGTTCGCCGTGAACATGCAGCAGGCCATCAAGAAGAGTTTGCGGGCGCAGGCCGCTTCACCGATCGAAGAGATCGGCAATCTGTTTGGCAACTTCGTCGATCCAGTCAAGTACGCGCTGCTGACGCTGACGATCGTCGTCTGCCTGGTGAGTGCGATCAGCATTTTAGTGAGCATCTATAATTCGATGAATGAACGCAAGCATGACATCGCCGTCATGCGCGCACTGGGGGCGCGACGCGATGCGGTGCTGATGGTCGTGCTGCTAGAATCGTTGATGATCGCTATCGGCGGCGGAGTGTTGGGTTGGCTGGCAGGACACCTAATCGGCTTGGCCTGCAGTTCGCTGATCGAGGACCGCACGGGGGTGCAAATCGGGTTTCTCAATACGATGACGGTCTACGAATGGGGACTTGTTCCTGGGCTGATTGTGCTGGCCACATTGGCTGGGATCATTCCCGCCCTGGTTGCCTACCGTACGAATGTCTCGCAGAATTTGGGAAGGTAGTTAGTGAAGTGAAGTAAGTTGTAGCCAGGTAAGCAGAATGGCTGACAGAATGGCTGACAGAATGGCTGAGAAGCTGAATGATTTAGGGTGCGGATCGACAAACTGGAAGCTTATCCTACGGATGACAAGCTGGAAGCTTATCCCACGGACGACAAGCTGGAGGCTTATCCCACGGACGACAAGCTGGAAGCTTATCCTACGGACGACAAGCTGGAAGCTTATCCCACGGATGACAAGCTGGAAGCTTATCCCAC
>CAKQNH010000039.1 GCA_934255105.1 uncultured Pirellulaceae bacterium | reverse complement strand
GCCCTCCGGGCTGATTGCCGCCCTCCGGGCTTTGTGCCGCCCTCCGGGCTAAATTCTTAGTCCCCTTTGATCCGCTGGCTTACACCACCGGCAGGGATATGTCGCCCTCCGGGCTGAATGAAGTCAACGGGCTAAATAAAACCAAAGGGGTAGATAAAGCCAACGGGCTTCATTCAGCCAACGGAGCTGAATAAAGCCAACGGGGCTGGGATGAAGCCAACTAGTGTCTCGTGCTAAAAAATCTGCATCGCAAAAATTGCCAAGCCAATTATTGCTGCCGTGCAGCTTGCTACCAACACCGCGCCACTGGCGATGTCGAGGGCGCGGCCAACCTGCTCATTGTGCTCATGGCACAGCCCTTTGGCCAGAGATTCCAGGGCGCTATTGACCAATTCCAGGGAGAGTACCAGCCCGATGCACAGCCCGAGCACACACCACTGCCATGCCTCGCAGTGCAAAACGCCGGCCAAGCCAAGCGTGGCTGCGGCGCAGGCTAGGTGGACATAGAAACTGCTTTGGCCGACGACGCCCCAACGAATTCCGCGCAGCGCATTCGCAAACTTGTTGTACCAATGTAAGCGCATCTCTGTAGGCCACCATGTGCGTATACCCCAACCTGCAACTAGGCAGCGGGCCAATTTAATTCAACTGTCAAGAATAGGGGTAGCCGGTTAGAACTCGGCTGATCCCGGTGTACGAGGGAAAGGGATGCAGTCGCGGATGTTGGCCATCCCCGTAACCCACTGGACCATGCGTTCAAAGCCCAGTCCAAAACCGGCGTGCGGCACGCTGCCAAATTTGCGCAGTTCGATATACCACCAATACTCTTCTTCGGGGAGTCGCATCTCGCGCAGGCGGGCCAACAGTGGTTCAAGCCGCTCTTCGCGCTGGCTGCCGCCGATGATCTCGCCCACCTGCGGGACCAACACATCCATGGCGGCCACCGTCTTGCCATCATCGTTATTGCGCATGTAAAACGGCTTGATCGACTTGGGATAGTCGTGCAGGATCAATGGCCCTTGAATGTACTTCTCGGTCAGAAAGCGCTCGTGTTCGGCCTGCAGATCCGCGCCCCAATTTACCGCATACTCGAACTTTTCTCCAGATTTTTCCAGCACGTCGACCGCTGCGGTATAGCTCATGTGTTCGAATGGTTTGTCGACCACCATCTGCAGCGCGGCTAGCAGGCCTGGCTGAACGCGCTCGTCGAAGAAGGCCATGTCTTCACCGCATTGATTGAGCGCATCGCCCAGCAGGCGTTTAATAAACCGCTCCGCCAGCGCCATGTCGTCGGACAAGTCAAAGAAAGCCGCCTCCGGCTCGATCATCCAGAACTCAGCCAAATGGCGACTGGTATTGCTGTTTTCCGCGCGAAACGTCGGGCCAAACGTATAGCAGCGGCCGAGTGCAGTGGCGTAGGCTTCCGCCTCCAACTGCCCCGAGACCGTCAGATAAGTCGGCTTGCCAAAAAAATCGCGGGAATGGTCAACCTTTCCATCCTTGAGTGGCAGCTTGTCCAGCGGCAAACTGGTCACACGAAACATCTGCCCCGCCCCTTCGCAGTCGCTGGCGGTGATGATCGGCGTATTGACGTAGTAAAAGCCCTCTTCCTGGAAGAATTGGTGGACGCTGTACGCTAGGCGATTGCGCACCCGAGTCAGGGCTCCGAAAGAATTGGTGCGTGGGCGCAGGTGCGCCCATTCACGCAGCTTTTCAAAGCTATGCCGTTTCTTTTGCAGCGGATAGTCACTGGGTGCGTCACCGATCAGCCGCACACTGGATGCGGCTAGCTCAGTCGACTGACCTAGTCCTTGGCTGGCTTTGAGGGGCCCCACGGCCACGATCGAGCTGCCCACCGAAAGCGAGCTGATTTCGCTGTCGTAATTCTCTAGCGTGGCGTCGGCGATAATCTGCAAATTGCCAAAGCAACTGCCGTCATTGATTTCGATGAAGCTGAAGCCACCTTTGCTATCGCGTCGCGTCCGCACCCAGCCACGCACCTCTACCACGCGGCCGACATTTGTAGCGCATCGCGCGGTATCGACCGAGATCCATTTTGCAGCGTCCGATGCCATTGTGATTCCCAATAGGTTGCAGTGAAACAAAACTCATTAAACCCGGATTATTCATGAGTGTTAAACAATTGGCGTCGACTCAATGAAATCGTTTAACGCCGAGCCGCAGCAGGCCGCAATGCTCAAAGCGAACTGATTAACACGCGGAGCTTATGTGCCTACCCGCTTTCGCGGCCTGCGGAGGCGACGGCACATGAGGCATTCAAATCTCCCTGATGATAATGCGAGTTATGAATAATCCGGGTTAAACCGCGTACCCAGCGGGCCGTGCGATGCCTAACGCCGACGCGCGGGGCGATGCCCACGCGGTTTGACGAAGTATTAATGGCCAGCTTCTGCTAGGAAGCGCTCGGCGTCCAGAGCGGCCATACAGCCGGTGCCCGCTGACGTAATGGCTTGGCGATAGTAGTCATCCGCCACGTCCCCGGCCGCAAACACTCCAGGCACGCTGGTTTTGGTGCGAAATGCTTCGGTCCACTGGATGTAGCCACTGTCGTTCATGGTCAATTTTCCTTTGAGGAAGCCCGTATTCGGTGTGTGCCCGATCGCTACAAACATGCCACTGACCGCTAGTTCGCGCTCTTCTCCGCTGAGCGTATCTTTCAGGCGTAGCCCGGTGACTTGTTTGTCATCCCCCAGCACCTCTTCGACGACGCTATTCCACACCAATTCAATTTTGGGATGCTTCATCGCCCGGTCTTGCATGACTTGCGAAGCCCGCAGTTCGTCGCGGCGATGCACCAGGTAGATTGTTTCCGCGCCGTCGAGATTGGCCAAGTAGCTGGCTTCTTCGACGGCCGTATCGCCACCGCCGATTACGGCTAGCGGCTTGCGGCGGTAGGTTGGCAGCGCCCCGTCGCAGACTGCACAGGCGCTGACGCCGCGATTCTTATAATTCTCCTCCGATTCCAGCCCCAGATAGTTTGCGCGCGCTCCGGTGGCGATGATTACTGTCAACGCCTTCACTGGCTTGCCATTCGCCGGAATGACGGTCAGTGGGTTGGTGGAAAAATCGACATCGACGATGTCATCCCCGACCACGCGCGTACCGAAGTTGAGAGCTTGCTGCTTCATCAATTCCATCAGTTCGACCCCCTGCACCGCGTAATACGGCTGCCCATCTTTCTCATGGCCTGCGGGAGCGGGAGGCAAGTTATAGTGGCGATCTTTGTCGACCGCGCTCTCGACAAACGCTCGAATGTTTCCCGCGGGAAAGCCGGCATAGTTCTCGACTTCGGTCGTGAAGGCCAATTGTCCTAGCGGGATCATCTCTGGCTTTACGGTCCCTTCGAACAGTAGCGGACGCAAGTTGGCTCGGGCTGCATAAATGGCTGCCGACCAACCCGCAGGGCCGCTTCCGATAATGACTGTTCGCTCGATTTCACTCATTGTTGTCGTGTTTCCGGTCTAAGTTTTCGTGGAGAGTTGTTGTCTTTGGACGTTCGTTTGGAATTCTTGCATCAAGGGGCCGATTATAAGCTCCCCTCCAGCGGCTTCACAGATGACTTTGTCGACTCGCTAAAATCGTTTAACGCCGCGCCGCAGCAGGCCGCGATGCAACAGGCGAACTGAACAACGGGTAGGTCTCTGACGAACCGCAGTATATGCCAAACCGCTTTCGCGGCCTGCGCAGGCGACGGCACCTGCGGCAGCTAACCCTCCTTGCTTGCGCTGCGGGTTATGAATAATCCGAGTTTACAGTGCACGCACTTTAGCACTCAACCCATTGGCCGCTCTCGGCGGACTGCTGCAAGCACTGGCAGATGTGGATCGCATCGCGGGCGATTCGGCCACTCAGGCGAGGTTCGACCTGGGAGGACTTGATCGAGGCGACACAGTCATCGATTTCTGCCACAAAAGCAGTGATGTCATCCGCAGCAATCAGGGCGGGTGCTACCGCTTTGCCATCTTGGCCAAGAACTTTCAGTGGCAAAATATCAGCGCCGTCGGTGAGAGCAGCCAGTTCAAACTGCATAGCCGCGCGTTCGAACTGGAGATCGAACCCATGGCAGAAGGGGCGCGCAGTCTGCTGGCTGACCCCGCTGGAAGTCGCCACGACAACGCCTGGTTCGTCGAATTCCATCAACGAGTAGCAATACTTGACCACTCCCTGATGCATCTCGGCGGAGCACATCACGCGTCGCGGCATGCCGAACAACAAGCGGATGAAGTGGGTGTCGTGGACGTGCAAGTCGATGAGAGGACCGCCGACTTTAGTGGCGTCGTAAAAATCGGGAATCCAATCCGGCGGCGAGATGACCCGTTTTAAGAACCCGCGGCGCGGCTTGCCATAAGTTCCCGCCTGTGCCGCCAAGTACGCGTACTGGAACTCGCCCATGTATGGCAGGACTTGAGCCACCAAGACTTGCCGCCCAGCCTTCTCAGCCGTCGACAAAATGCGATCGCAGTCGGCCGTATTGAGACCCAACGGCTTTTCGCACAACACGTGTTTACCCGCCTGCAGCGCCTTGCATGCCGCGTCGACGTGCAGGTGAGGTGGCAAGCAAATGTCGACCAA
This sequence comes from uncultured Pirellulaceae bacterium, assembly GCA_934255105.1. Taxonomy (GTDB): domain Bacteria; phylum Planctomycetota; class Planctomycetia; order Pirellulales; family Pirellulaceae; genus Aureliella. Next base: position 9,438 of record CAKQNH010000039.1, on the reverse strand, counting down.
ATCGACTTCAGGGTCCTCCACAATCTGCTCTAGAGTCTGATAGACTTTTAGCTGAGATACATCGATCTGCTCCCCTGGCGGACCAAAGTTACCCCGGATGCCCGTCCAATCGCCCGCTTGTTTTTTTGGATCACGCGAGCAAAATGCGTGCAGCTTGGCTTGCGTGGAACGTTGATAGGCCAAATAGTGAATCCAGCCCATGAAGCCGGTCCCGACAATTGCAGCTTTTAGCATAATACTTTTTGGTTATCCTTAAGGGTTCGCAGGTGAGGATGTGCTTGAAACAGTATAACGTCATTTCCGGCCGTCGCTGCGGGTGACATCCAATCGATTTTTTAGAGAGTTTTCCATGCGTTTCCTTTGTATTGCGGTGCTATGTACGATCGTCCTTGGCAGCCTGGGGTGCGACTCCAGTACCCGCCAGCCGCAAGCTGATTCAGTGCCATCAGCGACAGCACCCGCCGCCCCTCCCGTCGTGGAACTGACCGAGGAGCAGAGCAAAGCTGCGGAAACTCTGCGAGCCGCAGGTGCCGAACTGGCCGAGAACGCAGCGGGGCAAATCACCGAAGTCAATTTGGGCGACACAGAAGCTACCGACGCACTGGCTACACAGATCGCCTTGCTCGACCAACTGCAGAAATTGACTATTCGCGAATCGGCCATGACCACTGCTGGCTGGCAAGCTCTGGGTAAACTCCACGCATTGCAACAGCTCGACCTACGCGATTGCCCGCTGGACAATGCGCAACTAACGGCCGTGGTTGCCGATCTCAAGCAACTCCGCGCTGTGCGGCTCAACGGCACCAGCGGACGCACGACAGTTGACGACGACGGGTTGATCGCGCTGGCAAACTGCCCGGAACTGAAAGTGCTAGCTGTCGACGGACTGTGGGTTAGCGGACAAGGCCTGGAGCATCTCGAGAAGAACCTGAAGCTCTCGGAACTATACGCCGCTGGTACGACGTTGGACGATGACGCAGTCGCGGTCCTGGCAGGCCTGCCAGCACTGCGCAAGCTGCGACTCTCGCAGACGACGGTCGGTACGGAGGGACTTGCTGCCCTAGACAAACTGCCGCTGGAAGATCTTGACGTCAGCGAAGCCAGCAGCATCAACGATGAAACGCTAGCCGTCATCGGGAAGATGAAATCGCTCAAGCGTTTGAATTTGTGGCGCGATACCGTTACCGATGCGGGCCTAGAGCACCTGGCCGGACTGACGCAACTCGAGTGGCTCAACGTCGACAATACCCACCTGACCGATGCTGGCCTGCCCTACTTGAAAAACATGACCTCACTCAAGTTCCTGCACCTCGGTTCCACCGGCGTGACCGACGAAGGCATGCCCGCACTGGTTTCTCTGAAGTCATTGAAGGACCTGAAAGTTACGCGTACCGCCGTGACTGATGAGGGGGCCGAGGTCGTCAGGCAAGCCATCCCCGGCATCAACATTCAATTGAAGTACATTGAAGGCGAGTAGCGTTTCGCGCTCCCGATCAGAAAGCAGCAGCAAGGTTAATGTCCCCATCGCCAATTCCCCAGCCCGACTTTTCGCGCGGCACAGACGGGCTTTTGCCAGCCATTGCCCAAGATGCGGAGACCGGGCAAGTGCTCATGTTGGCCTGGATGAATGCCCAAGCATGGGCAGAAACGCTGGCTACCGGCCGCGCAGTCTACTACAGTCGCAGTCGCGGCAAGCTCTGGCGCAAAGGTGAGGAGAGTGGACACTTTCAGCACCTTGTTGAAGCTCGCACCGACTGCGACGCCGATACGATCCTGCTGAAGGTCCGGCAGACCGGAGCGGCCTGCCACGAGGGTTACGCCAGTTGCTTCTTCAGACGCTGGGAGGCAGGCAGTCGTAGCTTTGAAGTCTGCGAAACCAGACTAAAACGCCCCGAAGAAATCTACTCAGCTCCTTAGCACGAGCACCCCTCCCGCGCGCGGGCAGGTGTGCGATTCGCGTGGGCAGGGAATGACTTGTGGGGTACAAAAAGGCACTCCTGCCCAGTCTATCCCTCAAAACGACCGACGGCCAGCGTGACATTCTGTCCGCCGAAGCCAAACGAATTGTTTAGTGCAACCCGCACCTTCGACTCTCTGGCTTGATTCGGAACGTAGTCCAAATCGCACAGCGGGTCGGGGTTCTCCAAATTGATCGTTGGCGGAACCACCCCATGTTCGATCGTCTTCAAGCACACGATCATCTCGGTCACACCGGCAGCGGCGATCAAGTGACCCATCATGCTTTTGGTACTCGATACGGGCACTTGCATTGCTCGTTCGCCGAACACCGCTTTACAGGCTACCGTTTCCACTCTGTCATTGACCGACGTGCTGGTGCCGTGGGCGTTGACGTAGCCCACTTCGTCGGGTGAAATACGAGCATCTTTCAGCGATGCAGTCATGCACCCGATGGCACCACGGCCCTCGGGGTGAATGTCGGTAATGCGATACGCATCGGCCGTGCAACCGTACCCCAGGACTTCGCCGTAAATCTTCGCTCCACGACGTTTGGCGTGCTCCAATTCCTCCAGAATCACAACCGAAGCCCCTTCGCCCATCACGAACCCATCGCGTAGGCGATCGAAGGGGCGTGAGGCTCCCGTGGGATTGTCATTGTTGGTCGACAGGGCAGTCAGCAGGCTGAAGCCTGTCAGGCCAAAGGGGTGGATCATACTGTGTGCACCACCGGCCACCATTGCGTCCACGCGGCCCGTGCGAATGAGCTCGGTTGCCTCGCCGACTGCCTGGCTGCTGGCCGCACAAGCGGTCAGACAGTTCAGATTCGGCCCCTGGATATCGAACATGTTTGCGACGTGCGCGGCAGGCATGCTCGGCTCTTGTTCCAACTCCAACTCTGGATCCAGGATCTCCAGCCCCGTGCGCATGAATGCATCCAAATCGAAGCTGCCATCGTCCTTGGCAGCCACGTTGACCATCTGCGTAAAGTTATAGAAGTCCTGGTTACCTTCGCCCGCACCAAAATAGACACCCATCCGCGTTGGATCGGTTAGCGAGTCCAAGATACCCGCATCGTGAATAGCTTGATGGGCCGCGCCGGCGGCAAAGCGAGCGTGTCTACCACGCTTGGCCCACACCCGAGCATCCTCGCCACAATCGGCAATGTTCCAATCGCGGATCTCAGCCGCAATGCGCGTTGGATAATTGGACGCATCGAAGATTGAGATATAGCCCACGCCGCTCTGCGCGTTGACTAGTGCGTTCCACACGGTGTCCACATCCGTGCCTAGTGGATTGATCATTCCCAATCCCGTGACGACAACCCTTCGACGCATGCTGTGGCAACTCCCGTCCCATGTCTACTGAATCTAAACTCAGATCATTCGGGGCGTTTCCTTCTTGGAAGGCCATGAACAATCCACTATTTTGCCAAACAGGGAATCTTACCTTGCTGGCCGCCTGCTCGATAGGCGTGGACCGCAGAACGCCTAAGCTTCCTTCAGAGCTCGCACCGCCTCGCGGGCTCGATGCAGAAACTCGACCTTGGGCTCCCCCGCTTCTAGCCAGATTGGTGCCCCCACCGTGATGCTGCTTAGCAGTGGTACCGGCATGAATTCGCCGCGAGGCAAAATGCGGTTTAGATTCTCCATATACACCGGCACCAACTCCAAATCGGGCCGCTTCTTGGCCAGATAGTAGATGCCGCTCTTGAATTCACCCATCTCACCATCATCGGCCCTCCCTCCTTCAGGGAAAACGATTAGCGAGTAGATATCCTCTATCTCGCGGATCATCAGGTCCACCGGGCTTTGATGCACCTTAATCTGCTTGCGGTCGATGAGCATGGCGTTGAACGAACGCGCTAGAAATCGCTTCCAGGGTGTCTTGCCCCAATAATCCTTGGCTGCTACTGGGCGAGTCAAATTGCGTACCTCAGTCGGCAGTGCAGACCACAGCACGACCGCGTCCAAGTGGCTGGAGTGGTTGGCAAAATAGATTCGCTGGCACGTATCCGGCTGACAATCGATCCAACGCACCGTATAGCCACTGAAAAAACGCGCAGCCGTGATGATCACGTTCCCCGCTAGCCTGTGCCTCCAGTCCTGGAGCGGGACAAGCTGGCGGTTGCACGGCTCTGTGGGACGCTGTGTAGGTCGGGGATCAACGGCTGCAGCCACAGGTATGATAGCTCCTATTGGGGCGATAGCGTGGGATAAGCTTCCAGCTTGTCGCTCTTCGTGGGATAAGCTTCCAGCTTGTCATTCTTCGCTCGTCATTCTTCGTGGGATAAGCTTCCAGCTTGTCATTCTCAGCTTGTCATTCTTCGTGGGATAAGCTTCCAGCTTGTCATTTTACAAAATGGTAACCTACCCCTCCATTCCTTAGCATCCGGCCACATTACCTATCGCGGTCATCGGTAGCCGAAGTCACCAGACCTTGGATAAACCATGCGAAGTCCAACGTCTGCCGACTTCAGCTACGACATGAATGCTCCTCACGTTCTATAGTTCTACGCTCTGCACTGCGAATTTACCAGCTCCAGTGAATTTACCAGCTCCAGTACCGCTCCAGGCTCAGTAGCCCACTGCACGGGCTGTCCACACCGCACCCACATCAAGTTATGATAGCCTGCTGGCAGCGCGCCTGTCGCCTGCGCTCTCCCTCAACTCTCTCTAACGTCGCTGGAGCACGCCTCATGGAATCTTCGCTCGATCCCGTTCACCTAGCCATCGATCTAGGGGCGTCAGGCGGCCGAGTATTAGCGGGACGCGTGCGGGACAGCGGCTTCGAGCTGGAAGAACTGCACCGCTTTCCGAACGGTGGCCTGCACCTCGGGCGGCGACTCGTCTGGAATCTGCTCGGCCAGTGGGAGCATATTTGCGATGGTCTTCAGCGCGCCGCCGCGCGCTATGGCCCGCGCGTGACCAGCGTGGGTGCCGACACCTGGGGAGTCGACTACGTGCTGCTTGATCGCAATGACGATCTGGTCGGACCATGCTTCCACTACCGCGATGCACGCAATCGTGGCATGCTCGAACAAGCGTTCCAACGCATGAGCCGCGAAGACATCTTCCGCGCTACTGGCCTGCAATTTATGGAGATCAATACCGCTTACCAACTGCTCGCAATGCGACTGGAGGAGTCGCCACTGCTGGACATCGCCGAGCGTTTTCTGATGGTCCCCGATTTTCTTCACTGGCAGTTGTCGGGGGAAAAAGTCAACGAGTTCACCAATGCATCGACTACTCAATTGCTCGATGCCAACTCGGGCACGTGGAGTCGCGACGTGCTCGACGCGCTAGAGCTCCCCGGCTCCATATTCTCTCCACCCGTCCAGCCGGGCCTCTCGCTCGGGCCACTTCTGCCGCAGGTACGCGAGCGCACTCAGTTGCACGCCGATGTGCAAGTCATGCTCCCCGCCACCCACGATACCGCCTCCGCCGTTCTAGCAGTCCCAGCCGATTCGTTCGCGCAAGACAACGTCGATTGGTGCTATATCAGTTGCGGCACCTGGTCGCTGCTAGGAGCAGAACTTGCCCGCCCGGTACTGAGCGCAGTCTGCCAACGCTACAACTTTACCAACGAAGGAGGCGTCAACGGCAGCGTACGGTTGCTCAAGAACATCGCTGGCTTATGGATCCTGCAGCAATGCCGCGAGCACTGGAAGCGTGCAGGGCACGAGTGGGGCTGGGAGCAGTTGATCGCATTGGCGCTGCAAGTTCCCTCGATGCAATCCATTATCGATACCGACGCTGAGCCATTCGTGGCTTCGAATAATATGCCTGCCGCGATCGCAGAATTCTGTCGGCACACTGGACAGAGAGTGCCTCAGACCGAGGGAGAGATCGTGCGCTGTGCACTGGAAAGCCTAGCTCTACGTTATCGATTGACGCTCGGACACCTAGAAGAAGTGGTCGGACATCCCTTCAGCACGATCCACATGGTGGGGGGCGGAGTGCAGAACCGCCTACTTTGTCAGATGACCGCCGATGCCTGCGGGCGACTAGTGGTGGCTGGACCGGTTGAAGCCACCGCCATTGGCAATGTAATGATGCAAGCCATCGGTTCGGGCCGCTTGAGCTCAGTCAACGAAGCTCGGCAACTGGTCCGCTCCGCCCGCGACATCGTACACTACGAACCGCGAGACGTTGGCCGCTGGGACGAAGGCCTAGGCAAACTCAAACAATGGATCTAAGTTACCGCTTGCGGATAGTCGTTGATCGCTCCGCCGATCATTGCTATTGTCGTTGATCGCTCCGCCGATCACTGCTATTAGTGAATAGCACACTGGCAGCCTCAACATGTACGTCGGACGTGCAAGCACCTGATCGGCGGAGCGATTAGCGACTATCACGCAAATCCGCCAACAAGGGTTGGGATCTAGTGCAAACGCCACGTCCAGGCAAACACATTGCGTGCATCCACGTAGCGAGCCGCCGAAGAGCTGCTGCCGAGTACCACCACGATCGTCTCGCTCCTGCCATCAGCCGCCATCCCAACCGCGATCAAGCACGCGCCGGCGGCGGTAGTTGTGCCAGTTTTCATTCCTAGAAATCCCTCTTGCGAGAGCAGGCGATTTGTATTTGCCCAACGCAAATTGCGAGTGGAGCCGTCCGCTCCATGCACTTTAGCTCCACGCAGTCGCGTCTGAACAATCTCGCGCATCAGTGGCAATTGCCAAGCCGCGCGGGCTAGAATGGCCAAGTCAGCGGCGGAGCTTAGATGTTTGTCATCTGGCAAGCCGTGTGGGTTGACGAAGTGCGTATCGGACATCCCCAGCTCGTCCGCTCGCCGGTTCATCGCCTCAATGAACTGACTGTAGGCCAAGTCCGCACTGTTGGATTTTGACGGCGTAGTCTCGGCGGGCTGCGCTTGTTGCACATTCACTTCTTCCTCGGCTGCTCCCGACGGTACCAATCGCGAGCCAAAATGCTCGGCCAACGCGACCGAAGCATCGTTGCCCGAGGGGAGCAGCAGTCCGTAGAGCAATTCACTGACCGGCAGTCTTTCGCCGGCGCGCACGCCTGAAGTCGACCCCAACGTCTTGTCAGCTCGCTTTGAGAACGTCACTACCTCGTCCAATACCGCCGGATCCCGCACGGCCGCTTCAATCACCAACAGCGCAGTCATGACCTTCGTCGTACTGGCAATGTGAAGTCGCTGATGCAACTCCTTACCGCCGAACGCTTCACCGCTGGCCATGTCTACGCTGGCCCAGGCCGTCGCAGTAACCTCTGGCGGTGCGTGCGGGTCGAGAGGTGCGGACTGCGGCAAATGCTGAGCATTGATTTCGGCTGGATCGGCCACCGGTTCATCTTGGTCGATCAAAGTTCCCAGCGCAGTCCACGTCGGTAGATCAACAATTCCGCTAGCCGCAAGCTTCTTGGCCGCTTGGAACTTTCTAACGGCATCCTCGGTCGCCGAACCAAAATCTCCGTCGACCCCTAACCCCGCAGCGATGCGCGCGTTGAGTGTTCGCTGGAGAGTTTCAACTTGAGCTCCCGTCGCCCCCAAACGCAACGTTTGCAATTCTGTGGATTTCGACCTCACCAGCTCGTTCACGCTGGAAGTATTGTCGGAAGTCGCAGCGGCTTGCGCTTGAATCAGATCGACTACAGCCCGGGCCATGCTGCCGATCAACACATCGGCGGCATTGTCCTCTGACCAACTCGCGTCTTCGTTCTTATCCGTCAATACGCAGATTGCGAACTTTATGCCCGGCCCACTAACTAAACCCGCCGCTGTACGCGAACGATTGACCGAGCCCGTTTTGTGCGCGATAGTAAACCCCTTGGGCAAGTCGCGCGGCAGTTTGACGCTATCGTCACAGCTCAGCAAATGTTCGAGCATAGCTTGCGACGCTTCAGGCGAAACCAGTTCGCCTCGTGCGAGCAGTACCAGTAGCTCGGTCATGTCCTCCGCAGTTGTACTCCCCAGTCCATAGAGTTCACTTCGCTCCAGTGCGATCGAGGTCTCGCGACGGAAGACTTTGGAGTGCAGTTGAGTCTCGGGCCAGCCCAAATCAGCCATGGTCTGCGCAGTACTGGGCAGACCAATATGGTCGATCACCAAGTTGGTAGCGGTATTGTCTGAGTAGCGGATCATCAATCGAATCGCATCGCGGAGCGAAAGCGTGAGACCCGGCGAGAAATGTTCCGTCAGTATGCCCGAGCCCGGCACTTGATCCTCAGCCTTCAGCGTCAACATGTCTGTCAATGCAATCTGTCCGACCGCCGCTTGGCGATATGCTTCCAACATGATCGGCAGCTTGATCAAGCTGGCTGTCGGCATCACGCGCTGACCGTGATACTGCCAATGACATATCGTCTGGTTGCTCTCGTCTAACACTCGCACGCTGATCGAAACCTCTCCTGCGTGCGCTTCGGCCAGTGGTTCGAGAGACTGTTGCAGTTGTTCTGGTTGCAGTTGCAGGTGAGTTGTTTGCGTCGCGACTGTATCTTGTGCAAGGAGGTTAGCGAAGCCAGTTGCTGTAAGAAGCTGGGCAACAGCCAACACGCACCACAACATCAGCAGCGCGAAGATCGAATGAAGGTGGAGTCGATAACGGTTAACAGGATCGAAACGCATAGGTAGGATTCCACGTTGAACAGAGTGCAAATATTGTTACAGAACAATCCACCAATTGCCGCCGCGCAGCATCGTGCAACTTGTTGTGTTGGATCGCGCGCTTGCCGTCGCGCGAGCATCTACGCGCAGCAACCGTATCAGTATAATCCATCACGAGTCGTCGAGTGTCGCATCGCATCGCATCGCATCAGCGACCATCGCTCGGATCACTTACCAATGTGACTAATAAAAAAATGAAGCCAAGGTTTCACATTGAACATGTAGCGATTGTTATAGCTATGCGTTCGCTGTGGAACCTCGCAGTAGTTTGTAGTTTGTCGCTCGCAATCTGCACGTCGCAATCTACGATGTGTACTAACGTCTGACGTGATGTGGTGATGAACGAAGTCGGCTCCTTGTACTGCTACGACTTGTCGTAGCTTTGGCGGAAACCATAGAGCAGCGATGAGCTAAACGGTGCAAGACAGTTCGAGGCCGAGCCAGACCTTCCGCTTAGAACGACCGGCGCGCTGTCCACTAAGTCTCCGCCCATGGAATCATCTCTGCCGCTCAGCTATAGCCCAAAAGCTACGACAAGTCGCAGCAGTCCAAAGTTGCTGCCTCGCCAATCCACGGTTGCATTCACCGACAGAACTTCGACTGTCCATACGAAGCCTTCTCTAGGACTGATGACATGCTGAGGAGCTGCGATGGAGCTCCTTGACTGCTACGACGTGTCGTAGCTTTGACGGAGACCATAGAGCAGCGATGAGCTAAACGGTGCAAAACAGTCGATCCCGAGCCAGACCTTCTACTTAGAACGATCGGCCCGCCGCCCCCTAAGTCTCCGCCCATGGAATCATCTCTGCCGCTCAGCTATAGCCCAAAAGCTACGACAAGTCGCAGCAGTCC
>CAKQNH010000038.1 GCA_934255105.1 uncultured Pirellulaceae bacterium | reverse complement strand
TTAGTTGCCGCAGCCACAGCTAGGAGCAGCCACTTCGCAGCAAGCGTCGGCGTGGTGACGGCTGGCATGGCGAGCTTTCAGGCGTGAGCGAAGGCTAGGCTTCTTGCAAACTGGAGCGGCGTCGCAGCAGCAAACTGGAGCGGCTTCGCAGCAGCAAACTGGAGCGGCTTCGCAGCACGGTGCAGGTGCTGGCTGGCAGCACGGTGCAGGCGCAGGCGCTGGCTGGCAGCACGGAGCTGGTGCTGGTGCTGGCTCGCAGCAAACAGGTGCTGCATCGCAACAGCTATCAACCACGTCGCAACACACATTTTTGTGACAGCGGAACAGACCGGCTTCGGCGCTAGCAGGCGCAAGTACGAAACTAGCCGCAACGGCCAACACAGCAATAATTCGAATCGACATTGAGATTCTCCACTTTCGAAATTCAAACGGGATTGGGTGTATGTCTCAGCCAGCTCGAATAAATTCGCTTCCGCAACCATTGGCGACTGAGTCGTGGCGAGACCAAGTGGCTGCTGCAGCAGTATCGAACTTCAAAACTGAGAACCGAGATTCGTGACAATCCTTCAACACAGCTAGCGTCAAAGCTCGCCCACGGCTAACAAATGACCCAAAATCCCCACATTACCCATAGGGAGCATGACTCCTGTGCCAGCAATGCGGTTTATTCGTCCTGGTTTCGCACAATCCTACTTAATTGCCAATTTGCTATTGGTGAAACGCAATCACCTATGATACCGTTTTACCCCAAACCCTATACCGTCGCGCTCACTTCCCCCAGAGCATTGAGTGCGAGTTTGATTTGACCTTGGCATCAGGAGGATCCTTTATGCAAATAGTTAACATGGACGTAGAACGTCAGGGATCGCGCGGCGCATTTTCGCTGGGCCCCTTCTCGCCGGGACTCAATGCGGTGTGCGGACCGGCCGGATCCGGCAAAACAAGCTTGCTGTACTGGCTGCGGCAACTGGCTCTAGGAGACCGAGCGGGCAACACCAGCGGAGCAGCCCCCACCTGGAGTCATGTCGCCTCGCCGTTGCGAGGCAGCGTTGAGCTGCACAATCGTGGCCTTCGCTTTCGCTTGGGTGCCACTAGCCCAGAAGCGGGCAACCGCGACGCAGGCTACTCAGCCACGAGTACCTTTGCGACCGCGCATCGATCCTATGATCCAGCAGTTAGCCCATCGTCACCTGGCTTGTCTGCATACCCAAATTTGACAGCCGCACAGCGTGATGCATTTGCCAGTTTTGCGACCTCTGCCGGTGCTGACGATACGGTCGATGGATTGGAGAGTGTGGCCCACCGCCTGGGGCTGTATGAAACGCCCTCCCACTCTAGCGCGACCGCTCCGCACGCGCTGCAGCGCGACCGCTGGCTAGCGCGGCAGCACGATGTCGACGTTCGCTTGGCGCAAATCCAGCATCTGCCCACGTCGCGCGCAACGCTGCTTGCCCGGCGCGATGATCTCCAGCGGGAACTGCAGGCGGTCCGCGCGCCAAGTTCTGAATTCAGTCTTGGCCGAAGTGGCAGCAGACACGGCGACTTGGCCGTCGAAGACCGTCGATATCGAGACCGCTGCGCAGTAATTGAAGACGATCTGCGCGGCACCGAAGCTCATTTAGCAGAACTGGAGCGTGAGCTGGCCAGTCTCAATGCGGAGCTGAAACTGCTGGAGATGTCGCGTCACGCGGTCAGCGTCGACGACTCCTATCGCGTGCAGTTGCAACAGATCGACGAGCGGCTGACGCGTTGGCGGCAAACGCTGCGCGATCTCAAGGGGCATCGCAGCCAGATTGAAAACGAGGCGATCAACGCGCGCTTGGACCGGCAGGTCGGCGATCAATTGTCAGTTACCAAGGAACCCGATCCGCGGGCACCACTGCGTTCGCTCGAAGCTCAGATCCTGTCCGCCCGCACTCAGCTCGACGCGCTGGTCAAGCGCCATAGCCTGTTCCAAGATCGGGTGTTGGGGGATCGGGTGTTGGGAGATCGGGCGTTGGGAGATCGGGCGTTGGGAGATCGTCACCATAGCGAACGCGGCGACTCGGCTGGCCAACCCGCCGACTACCAGGTTCGTCGCGATGCCTACGGGCGAACTCATATTGCCTACCGCGATGAACCCTACTACCTGGATTCCGACAATCTGCCGGAGACGCTGCGCAGTATGCAAAAGGACCTCTACGAGGCCTGCCAGCAGTTGGCTCGACACGAATCGCGAACTGCCAATGAGACGCTCAAGCAGCAATCGCAACAATTGCAGCGCTGCGAAACGGAACTGCTTCAGTCAGTAGAGAAGCTGATCGAAGAGCGCGCCGTGCTGCTGCGCAAAATCGCCGACCAGTACCAACTGTCGGCAGAACAATTGTCGCTGGCCTTCGGCGATTGGTGCAATTGCCAAGACCACAATCACTTACACGATTGGCTGCTGAGCGACGCGCAGGTCCAGACCGTCCACACCGGTATCGACCAAGCGGCCCGCCAACGCTTGCTGGACGCCATTGACGACGTCCAGAACAAGCGCGAGCGCGCAGCGCGCCATGCCGAGGATTGCCGCCGCCAATTGCGCGAGGCTGAACTACAGCAACGCGATTTGATTAGCCGTCGCACAGAACCACTCGGTCGACGCTCCGAAGACATTCGCCGCGACCTGGACGACGCACTACTTCAGCTCGACCAATGGGAGGAGCGGGAGCGATTGAACAAGGAAGCGCACGAGCTGCGCCAGCTTTTGTCTACTGAGCGGAATGTGCCAGCCACGTCAGATCGCTTCTCTGAATTAGTCAATCGGCAAATTGCTGCGTTGATGGGAGGCAGAGAGCGGTTTAAGTCCTTGGCAAGCTTCCGCAATGTCCCAGAAGACTTGCAGCGTCGCTACGATTTGGTGGACGGCATCGTATATGAGCCGGAGCGACGATACGAAGCCGAGGTGCCTACGGAGCTAGTCCGCGTAGCGCAGCGGTTGGCTATAGCTGAAGCTATGGCGGCCCGCAACGAGCCCATTCCAGTGCTGATCGATGAAGAGCTCGACCGTTTGAACCATGAGGACCAAGCCGCCGCGATTGCACACTTGGCGCGCGTGGCAACGACAGGTCAGCAACTGATCGTGATGACCGGCGACCAACGCGTGGCCGAACTGATTCGTCAGCACCGCGGCTGGGTCGGCTATCTAAATGCCAACGCAGCACCCGTGCTAGATATCAATCGCCACTTAGCGGCGGTGGCTAACGATTACGAATCATCTAAATGGTATCAGCCCAGCATCTATGCAGAGCAGATCCAGTCGGGTTCGCCTAAGTCTCAGTTCTTCTTGACTCAACGCTCGCGAGTCGAAGAGTCACCGTCGATCGATGGGCCGCTGGCCAGTCGGCTGCGCGGGCTGGGAATCGACCGTATTGGCGATCTTTTAGACGCAGATCCGGCTTGGGTCGCGGACCAAATTGGTCAGTCGGGGATCTCCGAAAACACTGTGGCCAGTTGGCAAGCCGAAGCTCTACTGCTGTGCTCGATCCGCCAACTGCGTCCCTTCGACGCGCGGCTATTGGTGTCGATCGGAGTCCGCTCCCCGCAACAGTTGGCTCAGATGCACCCCAGTCAATTGCTCGATCGCGTGGAGCGGTTCGTCGCTACCGACATGGGCCGCCGGCTACTGCGCAGCGGTAGCAGTTACGAACTGTCGCGCATTACCACTTGGATTGCTTCGGCCAAGGGCGGCTCCGCCCGCCACCACGATTCAAGCTTTAGCGATCGCGCTACACACCGCAACGGATTTGCGGGCCAGCGCCAGTCTGCGCGTGGCTCAAGTCAGCGCGACGATTTCGGCGGCGAGTACGACTCTGCTTGGCAGCACTCGCCCGACGAACGCGAGCGGCAGCTTGCACCGGGCGAATACTATGAAGACGAAGTCGATAGCGATCGCGACAGTCGTCCCGAGCGCGATCCCCGGCGCAGCACCAGTCGCGAACGCGACTCGCGGGCTAGCTCGCGTTCCAGCGGCCGGCGTTCGTCGCAGGACAGTTCGCGTGACTATCCCACTCTACGCCGCAGCGGCCGCTCTGCCGAGGGAGAGTCGCAGTCCACGACTGCCCGCCGCGAGCGTCCAGACCGCAAATCTCGGCAGCCCGACAATCGACCTCGTCGCCCCGAAGCTATCAAGCTGGCGGATGCTCAATTTCCACAAGCAGAGATGTCACGCTTGAAGTTTTACTTGGAGCTGGCCAGTCCTGTCGTGGATGCTCCGTCGATTGGCCCACGGATGTCTGCGCGGTTGGAAGCGTACGGTATTGAAACCATCGACCAACTTTTGGCCGCCAACGCAGATTCGCTGGCCGACAAATTGAACATGCGCCGCGTCGATGCCGCCACCATTGTGGCTTGGCAGGATCAGGCCCGATTGGTATGTCGCATTCCCAATCTGCGCGGCCATGACGCCCAGTTGTTAGTTGCCTGCAATTTGACGTCGCCCGAAGAATTGGCCGCAATGCCCGCCGCTTCAGTGTTGGCGCAGGTCTTGGTGGTTGCGGAGAGTGCCGAGGGGCAGCGGATTTTGCGTGGCAGCAAGAATCCCGACCTAGCCGAGGTCAACGATTGGATTCGCTGGGCCGGCCAATGTCGTTCGCTGAACGCTGCTTGACGGTTGCCGCGAAAGGTTACTGTCGTAGCCGCGACAGTGGAGCAACTGATCGGCGGAGCGATCAACGACTATAGTTAGATCGGCGGAGCGATCAACGACTATAGTTAGATCGGCGGAGCGATCAACGACTATAATTAATGGTCGGCTGCTTCGCCGTTCGGCGAGGGCCATTTCCGCATCGAGTCTTAGGAACTACCAGCATCATGGCCACTATCCCACAAGCCAGCGGCATCCAGGGGGAGCATCGCACGTTAGTCCCAGATGTCAGTTATGCTTTCTATAAAACGTTCTGCGAAGAAATTGGCCCGCGGTCCCTGCGTCTGAGCTTTATCAATGGCATGCTGGAAATCATGATTACCAAGAGCCCGCATGAGTTCTATAAGAAGATCTTGGCCAAGCTGGTGGAAGCGACCGTGCTGGAGTGCGACATCCCAGTCCGCAGTGGCGGGAACATGACTTTTCAGCGAGACGATTTGGAGAAGGGCTTCGAGCCGGACGAATGTTGGTGGATAGCGCACGAAGCTCAAGTCCGGGGGCAGTCGGAGTTCGACTTTCTTATTGATCCCGCTCCTGACTTGGCGATAGAGATCGAAATAAGCCGTTCCCTAGTCGATCGAATCGGGATTTACGCGGCTATCGGCGTGGCGGAGATTTGGCGATTCAATGGCAAAGTGTTGCGATTCTGCGTGCTGCAGCCCGACGGCTCGTACCTTGACTGTCCAACCAGTCAGGCCTTCCCGTTTCTGCGCCCCAGCGACTTGCTTCCCTTTCTAGCCATCGATGATCAACGCGACGAGACGACTTGCATTCGCCAGTATATGCAGTGGCTACGAGAGCATCGACGACCCTAGAATCGACAACGGGAGCGACTAAGCTGAGGCTTGCTTGAAAGGATGCGGCACGCTTGAATCACAGTATTCGTCTATGGCTTGGCTGTTGGCTCTGCTTGGTGGGTTGCCGTGCATTGCCGCCACAGGCTATCGATGTCACACGCATCTACGACTCGCCACGTCTGATCGACGATCAGCCGCAGATTCAGCGCGGCGAGCCTCGCAAGGTGATCGACGCAGTGGGCTGGGTATGGGGTATTCCCAGCAAGCTGCTGCTATGGGATCGCCGCGTCGATAACCATCGGATCAGCGAGCAGACTGAAGTCGCCCTCGCTGACTACTTGGAGTTCAACCAGCTCAGCAGCGTGCGCGTGCGGCTCAACCAATACCGCCCCGGCGAGGATTGGCGTCGGCTGGTTCGCAACCAGAGTGTAGGCGCGGGTTGGCGGTATACCTTCGGCACGCTGAGCGTTTTGGGTGAAACGTTGATACCAGGGCGAGTCTTTGGCGGAGACCACTTCAATCCCTTCACCAACACGGTGCATATTTATTCCGACATACCGGCCATCGCCCTGCATGAAGGGGCGCATGCCAAAGATTTTGCGCGGCGGCGTTGGAAGGGAACCTACGCGGCGGTGTACATCCTGCCGATCGTACCGCTGTACCACGAATCGGTAGCCAGTCGCGACGTGGTAGCCTACTTGGAAGCTTATGGAACGCGCGACGAGCAAGCGGCTGCGCAGCGGATTCTCGTACCAGCTTATGGAACCTACGCCGGCAACGCCGGAGGCTATGCGCTACCGCGATATAGCTTCCCGCTGTACTACGGATCGGTACTGACCGGCCATTTTTGGGGGCGTTATCAGGCTCGTCAAATCATGCAACTCCCCGAGGCAACTGTGCCTGAATTGTAGGGCATTTTTTGGAAAGTGGAGCTGCCCAACTAGCATTGCAGGATGGAGAATCCGTAGAATGCATGGACGTGTCTAGGCGCTGGTGAGGGTCTGGAACTAACGTCGCGCTTGTTTTTGTACCATGGAGGCGGGAGGAGTTTATGTCGCTTACGGTCCGCAGTCAGCTTGCTGCCACGGAGTTACTGCATCGGGCGCAGGAGCTCGGTCAGATTGTCAGTCGCCGGTCGTGGGGCGCCGGTCAACGAGAACAAGCCTGCGAAGAGATTGGTGGACAAGTCATCGGCAATTCGCGGCTGATGCAGCATGTCAATTTTACGGCCACGCAGGCCAGCGATTTGCAGCGCATGGCGGAGCTCTACGATCGCGAATTTCTAGACGGCCACTGTCTGGCGATCGCGCGGCATTACGGCATCCAGTTTCGTTGGTCCAAACGGATGACCAGCACGGGAGGAAAAACGGTGCGGACGACACACGTCGATCGGCAGACCGGACAAGCCGTGGTACGCTATGAAATCGTGTTATCGGCACCGCTGCTGTTCCAGACCTTTAGCGATTTGCAGCGACCGATCCGAGTTACGGGCGTGCTCTGCAGCAATCGCTTGCAGGCCATGCAGCGCATCCTGGAGCACGAGATGATCCACTTGGTGGAGATGCTGGTATGGAAGGATAGCTGTTGTGCAGCGCCTCGTTTCCAGTCGATTGCTGGCAGACTGTTTGGGCACACGGAGCACAAGCACGATCTCATAACGCAGCAGGAGCGGGCCGCCCACAAGTTCAACATCCGCGTCGGGTCGCGCGTGCAATTTCAGCATGAAGGGGCACGTTATAGCGGGACGGTCAATCGTATTACTCGCCGGGCCACGGTGCTGGTACTCGACTCCAGCGGACAGCTCTACCAAGATGGCAAGTGCTATCGAAAATTCTATGTTCCGCTGAGTCACCTGCGCCCGGCCTAGTCAATCTAGACAAAGTGCTAGACAATCTGGCTGTTGGTGCGTCTGCCCGTCGAGCCCTATCGCTTGTTGTTCGGCTTGTGGGACGTGAGCGACGCCTATGTTCCGACCGTTTGTAAATGAGTAAATGAGGAATTTCATGTCTGACATCAAGAGGGTGGCTATGCTATTTGCCGGCGGCCCGGCACCTGGCGCCAACGCTGTCATCGGCACAGCCGCATTCGCATTTCTGAATGCGGGTATCGAAGTGGTCGGAATTAAGCACGGCTATTCGCACCTGATCGATTTTGACAGTTCGCGTCCCTTGCTCGAAGGGGAAGCTTACATAAACATCACGCACGATGATCTAGCGCACCGCCGCACCTCCCAGGGCATTATGATCGGCACCGCGCGTACCAATCCAGGCAAGGGCGTCTCGGCTCGTGAGCATCTAACCGACCCTGAGAAAACGGCGCCGCTGAAACGCGTCTACGAAGCTCTGCGCTCGCTGGACGTCGACGCACTGATCTCCATCGGTGGCGACGACACGCTCAAAACCGCCAACAAAATGAAACTCTACCAGGACACCTTGCCGGCCGATGCGCATCGCATGCCAGTGGTGCACTTGCCCAAAACCATCGATAACGATTACATGGGCATCGACTTCACCTTCGGCTACTTCACAGCGGCCGAGTTTTTGGCCTCTGAAATGCGGAATTTGAATTACGATGCGGCGGCTGGTCAGGCCTACTTTTTGTGCGAGGCCATGGGGCGCAGCGCGGGCTGGCTGGCCTATGGTGCCGCCATAGCCGGAGAGGCCTGCTTGGTGCTCAGCGTGGAAGACATCGTTGGTCCCTTGCGTGGCGAAGAACAAGTGGTCGATGCGGCTGGCAACAGGAAGACGCGGGCGATCATGCATGTCGACAAGATCGTCGACCGCATCGTGAAAGTCATGTTGGCGCGCGAGAAGCAAAACCAGCCCTACGGCGTGATCGTCATGGCTGAGGGGATGGCCGAGTACCTGCCGTACAAGTATCTCGAGGGCATCCCACGCGATGACCATGGCCACATCGCCATCGCTTCAGTCAACATGAACAAGCTGCTGGCCGACGTCATCTCTAAAGCTTACAAAGAGAAGACCGGCAAAACTCGCAAGGTCAACGGCGTTCAGCTTGGATACGAAAGCCGCTGTGCGATACCCCACGCCTTTGACGTCATGCTCGGTTCGCAGATTGGCGTGGGTGCATTTCGCGCGCTCATTGAAAAAGGCTTGAACGGCGTGATGATCTCGGTCGGCGGTCAGTTCGACCTGACCTTTGTACCGTTTGAGGAATTAGTCGACCCACAAACGCTGGTTACGAAAGTGCGTTATATCGAAATCGACAGCGATTTCCACCGTCTGGCGCGTTTCATCGAGACTCCTACGAAAGAGTGAGCCAGATTAGAATTCGATCAAGCTGAAAGCGCGATGGGGGGCTAGTTTCTTCTCTCCCTCCAGCGCCTTGAGGTGGACCACAAAAGCGAACTCGACGATCTCCACGGAAAAATTGGAGAGAAGCTGCACGCAGGCTTGCACGGTACCTCCGGTGGCTAACAAGTCATCGATCACCAACACGCGTTGCCCGGGCTGCAGGGCATCTGAATGGATCTCGAGCGAATCGCTGCCATATTCCAAGTCATATTGGTAGCGGTGCGTCGAGAAGGGAAGTTTGCCAGGTTTACGGACGGGTACAAATGCCGTTTTGAGTCGCAGGGCGAGTGGTGCGCCGAAGATGAAGCCACGGGCTTCGGCGGCCACGATGCAGTCGATTCGCTCATCGCGATAACGCTCCTCAAAGCGGTTGATCGCCGCTTCAAAAGCGGTCGGAGCGGAGAGCAGCGGTGTAATGTCTTTGAAGAGAATGCCCGGCTTGGGAAAATCGGGGATGTCGCGGATGTAATCGCTGAGGTTGATGGGGCTCATGGCTTGCCGAATGTGGGGTGTTGGGGAACTGACGGGTGGCGACGCTGACGCTGCACAGCAGTTGGCTGCGACCACTTAAAATCCTAGAACCCGACAGATTAGCAAATACCGGCTCGGCGTGTAGAGTGCGTCTGGCCAGATTCCCCTTTGTAGCGACTTTGTAGCGACTTTGTAGCGGCTGACGAGGGCTGGAGGTGCTGAAGGGCGCCCAGTTTGTCTAGCTTAATCGGGCTGTATGGACGATTACGAGTTGACCGCGCGAGGGGGTAGAAGGTAGGCTTATAGGTAGTGCCGCTAGACGATTACAGCTCTGCGCAGCCTGGTTTATTGCAAACTTATGCTCGGCTTCGATCTTATTTCTAAAGCCGATCTCGGTTGGAATGTTGACCAACCGCTCCGTGACGGTGCTTATCGCACACAAGTGCGACGCTGGTGAGCACACTGCTCGATAACACTGTCCATTCCTGCACTATCCAGGCCGGAGATCTATGAACGTCGAAGAACACGAGCAATTGCGGGCAGATATTTGGGACCTACTTTATGCATCGGGGCCTCAGTCTGTCCAGCAGTTATCCGACCGAATGCACCTGAGCCAGCAACAGGTGGTAGGATTGATTGATCATGCTTGGTTTTCAATTCATGATGAATTGATCGGCATTGCGACCAATGGCGAGTAATGGAACTCGCCGAGAGTTCCAAACCGCTCGGGCCATGGTGGTAAGCTGAGGACCTGTCGGTGGTTTGTGGACAGTAATCGCGTCATGTCGCTAGCCCCAGGTGGGTTAGTGCCGGGACGCCTGGCTCATTTGAAAGGTGGAAGATGTCAGTTCAAGAAAAGGTTCGTTGGAAGAATTGGGCAGACCGCTTGCGTCAAGAGATGATGACTGGGTTGGAGCCCGAAGTGACGCGGACGGTGCAGTCGATCCGTAGCGAGACAGCGACTACCAAAGCGGAAAGCACGTTGCACAGTGTTCGTTTTTGGAAAGCTTGCCAAGCCGGCAAATCCCCCAATGATGCATTGGCAACTGCTGGATTTGAAATCGATTTCCAGCCCACCGACGAACGCAGTGTGCAGCAGGTAACCCTGCGATTGAATCCAACTTGGATGTCGATCTTACAACGTGTGCTGGACCGAAAAAAGCCGAACAGATAGTAGAGCGGTTAAAGGGTGATGCGTGACTGCAAGTTGGCTTCCAAGAGTTTTTTCAGCGTGGATATGGGGCGTCATGTCGCTGACGCTGCTGTTCGTCGCACCGTTGTCAGGCCAGGCTGAGACGGTTCCTCCGACAGCAATCTTAATGCATCCCGATGTGGTTAAGAATGCCGAAGCGGCGCGTTGGGAACGGCAGTTATACGTCTCCCCCACAGGATTAACGGCAGAGAACCTTGCGGAGCCTGGCAAGGTCCGCTTGCCGCGTTTTGCCGCGAGTCTGACGAGCGTGCGGTGGTTGGGCCAACCGCCTGACGATGGTTCAAAGCCGCCCGCCGATGGTTTAAATCTAACCATTGAACAGGAGCACTGGATTGTGGCCTGGAAGCAGCGTCCGGCAGACGCGACGGTGATCGTGTTGTCCTTTGACACGCCCCCCAAGCTGCTGTCTGAAGTCGGCCCAGTAAAACCTGTCGGAGATGGATCGCTACTTTTACCGGCCAGCTTGGCTGTCACGACGGGTGAAAAGATTCGCTTCGAACCTCAAACATTCAAGAACACGGTTGGCTACTGGACGGGCAAAAAGGATAGTGCCGAGTGGCAATTCGCTGCGGCCCGCAGTGGTATCTACAACGTGGCCATCTTGCAGGGATGTGGCGCAGGACAAGGTGGTAGCCGTGGCAAACTCACCGTCACCGCCGCCGATGATCCTGCAGCGCTGTCATCATTGGAGTTTGACGTTAGCGAAACGGGCCATTTTCAGAACTTCCAATGGCGACACTTGGGTACTTTGAACATCGCCAACCGGGGCGTGCATAGGCTGAAGATCGAGCCGATCGACATCAAACGCGCGGCCTTGGTCGATATTCGTGCCGTTCAATTGATTCCCGTGCCCCAGTAGTCGAAGCCCAGTAGCCGGCCCCCGACGTCGGCTTCAACATGGATGAACGGCCTCTGACCGAGCGATCGTCACACAATACGTTAGGATACGAACGGGCCCATGTGCGGAATCGCTGGTGGAATCTGGTTTGACGAAACGCAAGCTATCTCGC
This sequence comes from uncultured Pirellulaceae bacterium, assembly GCA_934255105.1. Taxonomy (GTDB): domain Bacteria; phylum Planctomycetota; class Planctomycetia; order Pirellulales; family Pirellulaceae; genus Aureliella. Next base: position 2,568 of record CAKQNH010000038.1, on the reverse strand, counting down.
GCGATACGCTCGAAGCGATGACCCAGACCTTGGTGCATCGTGGGCCGGATGATGTCGGCTATCGCCTAACGCCACTAGGGCACGATTCAGCAGGGGTGGTTCCAGGAGTAGCGCTGGGCTTTCGCCGACTGTCGATTATCGATTTAGCCGGTGGCCACCAACCGCTTTCAAATGAAGATGGAACGGTGTGGTTGGTTTTCAATGGGGAGATCTACAACTACCGCGAACTGCGGCAGCGACTCGAAGGAGCCGGGCACGTATTCAGCACCGATAGCGATTCGGAGACGATCGTTCACCTCTACGAAGAACTCGGGCTGGAGTGCTTTGAACACCTCAATGGTATGTTCGCCATTGCCATCTGGGATAGCCACCAGCGACAGTTGGTGATGGCTCGCGATCGGCTGGGTAAGAAGCCGCTGTTCTATCAATTTAAGTCTGGGCAGTTATTGTTCGGCAGCGAACTCAAAGCGCTCGCGGCGGCACCCACTTTTGATCGATCGATATCGCCGTTGGCCATCGATCAATTTCTGACCTATCAGTACGTGCCCCACCCGAATTCAATTTACAGCTCTTCCAACAAACTGCCGCCGGGACATCTGGCGGTAGTTCGCGATGGGGAGCTGCAAGTGCAGCGCTATTGGAAAGTCGATTGGCGATATGAGCAAGAGATCGACGCAGCTACAGCCGCTTCGCGACTGGATGAGCTACTGCGCGATTCGGTTCACAAAAGACTCCGTAGCGATGTCCCCGTGGGAGCTTTCTTGTCGGGTGGAATCGATTCGTCGCTGGTGGTTATGTTGGCCCAGGCGCAATTGCAGGAGCCGCTAAATACTTTTAGCATCGGCTTTCGAGAGGCGGAGTTCGACGAGACGCAGTACGCTAGGCAGGTGGCTACATTGGCGGGGACCAAGCATCGCGAATACCAAGTGACACCCGATGCGGTGTCGATTCTCGATCAACTGGTGTATCACTACGACGAACCATTTGGCGACAGCTCCGCCATTCCGACTTGGTATCTGTGCCAATGGACTCGCGAGCACGTCAAGGTCGCGCTGACCGGCGACGGGGGAGACGAACTGTTTGCGGGATACGAACGCTACCGGGCGCTGGCGCTCAGCCGCTGGGTCGATCGTGTGGCAGGCCCGTTGCTGGGAAACCGCTTGGTGCAGAGCTTGCCCGCTTCCAATCGCCGACGCTCCTTTATACGCCGTGTGCAACGCTTTGGAGAAGCGCTCAATCAACCGCTGGCTCGGCGCTACATGAACTGGATTCAGATTTTTCCAGAACGTCTGCGCCACGATTTGTACACTGCCGAATTCCAGGCGCAACTGCCCGACGAAGATCCGTTTGAGTTTTTCGAAACCGCCTGGAAGGACTTGGCACCTCGGGACCTGATCACGCGGGCTTCTCTGGCCGATTTGGTAACATACCTTCCCTGCGATTTGATGACCAAAGTAGACATTGCCTCGATGGCTCACGGACTGGAATGTCGCCAACCTCTGCTCGATTTCCGTATCATAGAGTTTGCGGCCAGTTTGCAGACGCATCATAAGTATCGCCGGGGCACCGGCAAACGACTGCTTCGCCGCACCTTTGGGGACTTGTTGCCGCGCGAGATTTGGACACGCAAAAAGATGGGCTTTGGCGTACCTTTGGGGAGCTGGTTTCAAAATGAATTGCGTGAACTGACACAGCAGCGGCTATTGGGGAGCGATGCGCGTTGCCATCAATATTTCCGTGCGGACGCTTTGCGCCAGATAGTGGAGCAGCACATGAGCGGCCGTATCAACCAGCGTTACCGATTGTGGAATCTGTTGGTTTTTGAGTCTTGGTTGCGTAAGTGGCAATAGAACCTGAGTTGTTCGCGCCGACAATCAGAACTGGTATGATGGACGATCTTACTCTAATCTCCGAGAATGCAAGTATGCTGCGCAATACAACTGCCGTAGTCTTGGCTGGCGGCAAAGGAACTAGGCTTGAGCCTCTGACACTGGATCGCGCCAAGCCAGCCGTCCCGTTTGGGGGCAACTACCGCATCATCGACTTCGTACTTTCGAACGCCATCAATTCTGGGCTACGACATCTTTTGGTGCTGACGCAGTACAAAGCGCTGAGCCTAGATCGACACATCAATTTGGCTTGGCGTCAGTATTTCTGTGCCGAGCTGGGTGAATTCCTGGATGTGGTGCCGCCGCAACAGCGGATCGACGAGCAGTGGTACCAGGGAACGGCCGACGCGGTCTACCAGAATATCTTTGTAATTGAAAAGTATCGCCCCGAGTATGTGGTGATATTGGCTGGCGATCACATCTACAAGATGAATTACTTGTCGATGATCCAGTTCCATAAAGAGATGGAAGCCGATCTAACCGTCGGTGCGCTGACTGTTAGCCGCGAGGAGGCCACGCAGTTTGGGGTGATTCAGGTCGACGAGAAGAATCGCATTCGCGGTTTCCAGGAAAAGCCAGCAGACCCACAACCGATGCCGGGCGACGATAATCGTTGTTTTGCATCGATGGGAATCTACGTCTTCACGGCTCGTTTCCTGTTTGAACAGTTGTGCCGGGA
>CAKQNH010000037.1 GCA_934255105.1 uncultured Pirellulaceae bacterium | reverse complement strand
GTTCAACTTCAATTCAAACTTCTCGCCTTGGTTTTCTGCATGTCATTGCCGCGTTTTTTTCACCCTCGACTTCCCCTTCAAGGCGACGTAGCGCTCGATGATTCGGAAGCTCGACACGCTAGCAATGTCCTGCGACTGGCGCGCGGCGCGGAAGTCGTCCTGTTCGATGGCCGCGGAGGCGAGGCGCAAGGCGTTGTGACAGCGCTGGACAAACGCAGCGTGACGGTCAGTATCACTGCCCGCACCGACTGCGATCGCGAACTGGCTCGGCCGCTTGAACTACTGGTGGCACTACCCAAAGGCGACCGGCAGAAGACGCTGGTCGACGGCTTGGTACAGTTGGGTGTGACTCGATTGACTCCGCTTGTCTGCCAGCGCGGCGTAGCGCAGCCCACGGCCAGCGCGCTCGAGCGTCTGCAGCGCAGCGTGGTGGAATCCAGCAAGCAGTGCGGCCGAAATCAATTGCTGGTGATCTCATCCCCGCTGACGATCCAGCAGGCAATTTCTCAAGCAGACTCCCATGCAAATTTACAAGTAAACCCACCAGCAGCCTCACTAGAAGCCGCCGCCAATCCGGCGCAGCCTAGCGAGCTATATTGCGTCGCGCATCCGTATGGCCTACGGCAGAGTCTTCGCGATTTGGCCAGTCTTCAAGCTGGTCAAACCACCGGTGGGCACATCGCAGTCGGCCCCGAGGGAGGCTTCAGCGAAGCCGAGATCGAGCAGTGGTCGCAGGCCGGTTGGCCCGCCGTCGATCTGGGCCCACGCATCCTCCGCATCGAAGTGGCCGCACTACAATTAGCCGCCTGGTGGTCCAGCTTGTAAGCGCGCAGGCGTGCGGAGCGCTGTTACGGTAGAGCGAAGCACTCACTCAAATTCAAGCGTTACGACTTCCCACTCTGGCTGCTTTCCTGATAACAGCATTGCGGACTTCACATTGCCAATTTGAGAATTACTCACATTGACAATTACAATCGCGAGCTGTGGTGTGATGTACCACGGTGCCCACAACGAACAATGGCGATATAAATAAACAGTTAACTGTTGATATACGGCTCACTAAACACTACATCATCGAACTAACTCCAACAAGGTAGATCCAAGCGGCCAGCCAACATGTTGTGTCTTCACTGCCTCGCTCGTGCAGGCTTCTCCTAGCACGCGTCAGAAAGAATGTCGCATTGTAAATATTTACTAAACGTTTGTGCCAACAATAACAAATGTGGAGAATCGTAGGCCGCTGGCCTGAAAGGACTTGCGTTTTCAAGAAAAAGTTTCACGATTGTCAAATATGGACATAAAACGCAAGGAACTTGAGACGATCCGACGTCAACTGCGAGCAGCAATTGAGATCATCGACGCACATCTGGAGCCTTTGGTCATCCCGGAGGATGTTCAGAAGGAAGTCGACCGAAAGCTGGCTGCCAGAATTTGCCTTGCGTGGGACCATGACATCCCTGAAGGTGAGCAGGTAATGCGTGGCCTATGTGAAACTGATTACCACACCACCATGGCCCGTGTCCGGAGAGGCACAGACAGCGAGCGCGACCTGATGCTAAAGGGACAGTTAGGCCCCCCAGCAAAGCCCGGACGAAAAGCCGCGAGAGACATTGCCGCCGACAAATCGGCTAAAGCGTTAGGCAAATCGATAGCGGCGAAGGCAAAGCAGCAAAGGAAGAAGAAGGGTAGCGAATGAATGGTGAAAACGTCGACAACGCGGACTATTATCGCTTCACCGGCCCCCAGCGTATCGACAAGGCGATGCACACGCTCGAAGGCTTGGTGCAGGGCATTGCGATCGATGCGCTCGTCAACGATGCCGAGGTAGAGCTCGTTCGGAAATGGGTTGAGAATCACAACCAATTCGCAAATCTGCACCCATTCAATGAGGTGATTCCTCGCCTCTACGAGATCCTGGACGATGGCATCATCGATGAAGAGGAGCGGGCTGATATCCTTTGGCTGTGCGATCGATTCACGTCCGGAAATCAGTATTTTGACTACGTTACAGCCGATATGCAGCGTCTGCAGGGTGTCCTGGGTGGGATCTGCGCGGACAAAAAGATTACCGTAGACGAATTAACGGGCCTGCAGGTGTGGCTCGAAATGCACAGCCACCTGCGTAACTGCTGGCCCTACGATGAACTGCAAGCGTTGCTCAATCACGTCTTAAAGGACGGCATTATTGATGATAACGAACATTGTCAATTGATGGCCTTTTTCCGCGAGTTCGTGCACGAACCCGGACACGCAACAATCGACCTGACCGAAGGCGTATCAGAGCAACTGGTCAGCGGCGTCTGCGCAATGTGCCCCGAAATCGAGTTTGCCGGCAGCGTGTTTTGCTTCACCGGCAAGTCGGAACGCTGTACTCGCAAGGAGTTTCAGGCTTTAATCAAGAAGCTGGGCGGGGAGTTCTCCAACTCCGTAACGAATGATGTGAACTACTTGACGATTGGGGCCGATGGCAATCCATGTTGGTCGTACTCTTGCTACGGCCGTAAGGTAGAACAGGCGATCGCGAAGAGAAAAGGCGGTGGTAAAATACTAATCGTCCATGAATTTGACATCTGGGATGCCATTGAGGACTTATGAGCTAGACCGCCAGATCATCAACGCTCGCCACTCGCATTCCAAACTCACTGCGGCAAACCTGCAGTCGCAATCGGACAACTCGCGGCCTCAGACCATCCCGTTTCATCTGCTTTGCGGCTGCGTGGGCTACCTTTCTGGGTAACGTCTCCGGCTAGAATACACCGACCTACGCGGGGACACTGCTGCTCGCTGGATAGTTCCGAGCCACCCGACAACGTAGCGCGAGCCCCCTAGGCCGCCCAGTTTCTTCAGCTGGCCACTCCGCCTTGCTTCGTCTCCAACTCGCAGCGCAAAGATGGTACCAGTGGCTAGCAGCCCAAGGCCTGGGCGACTTCGGCAAAAAGCGGCGTTGCCTCTTCGCCCAGCTAATGGCCGGCACAAATCTTTCGAGAAAGCGAGCGGAAAGCGCGTAAGGTTTCGGGCTCTCATTCGTCTTATATATATAGCAGCGAATGTGCAGCAGACGGTTGGAGCCTTAGGGGAGTTGGTGAGCATGGTAGACTACGATACCCCGTGGAAAGAGATACTTGAATTCTACCTGAAGCAGTTTCTGGAGCTTTGTCTACCGGATTTGCACGCAGCTATCGATTGGTCCATACCTCCCAAGGTGCGCGACAAGGAGTTGCAGCGCATCGCACCCGCAAGTCCACTCGGTGCGCGGATAGCCGACAAACTCTTCGAAATTCGTCTGCTCGCTGGCTTGACGGCTTGGATCATGATCCATGTCGAGGTGCAGAATCAGCGCGAGAAAGACTTTCAGCGGCGGATGTTCATCTACTACTATCGTCTACTAGATAGGTATAATAAACCGCTGGTGAGCATCGCCATCCTGGGCGACCAACAGCCGAGCTGGCGACCAAGCGAATTCACACAGAAGACGTTTGGCTGTGGTGTGCAATTCAGCTTTCCAATCGTCAAGCTGTTGGATTTTGAAGCCAAGTTGGACGAATTGGAGCAGTCTGAGAACCTGTTTGCCTCGGTCGTTTTGGCGCACTTGATGACGATTCGGACAGCCCGCGATCCGACCAGTCGGTTCGCGTGGAAGCTGAGGATAGTGCAAGCTTTGTATGTGCGAGGTGTGGCCGCCGATGATGTGCGGCAACTATTTCGCGTGATCGACTGGCTGATGGAACTGCCGCCGCAGTTGGAAATACAGTTTCGCATGGAAATCGACAAGATAGAATCGGAGCACGACATGCCCTACATAACCTCGGTAGAACGCCTCGCTCGGATCGAAGGCCGAGAAGAAGGCCGAGAAGAAGGCCGAGAAGAAGGCCGAGAAGAAGGCGAAGAAAAGGGAGTATTGGTCGGGCAGATCTTATTCGCGCAAAGGATGCTTCGCTCTGGAGTGTCCGACCGCGATGAACTGCTCGCGAGACCCATGGATGAACTGCAACAGTTGCTAAACCAATTGACAACCACGCTTGAACAAAGCGAGCCTAGGTAAACTTCGGCCTGAAATGGGGGCTCCGGCCCGCGTCCGCTCATCGATGTCGCAACGGCCTGCGGGAACTCCTTGGGTTGACTCGTAGAGGGCCAATAACGATTACTGCCGCCGGTTTAGGACAGGAAGATTCAGGGACAGGAACATTAAGACATCTCCTGTCGTTGGCTGTGTTTCTTTCGACCGGCTATCACAAGGCCAAAGGCTGCCGCAAGCGGTTTCGGTTGATGCCAAAAGACGGTGTGAGCGACGACGAATTTTTTGGAAGAAAGTAAACGCCGCCATGACACATTTTGATTGCGTTTAGAACAAGCAAAACCAAAGGAAACCCCTTGTTTTACTTGGGGAAACCACCAGCACCCCTGACAGGATTCGAACCTGTGACCTGCGGATTAGAAATCCGATGCTCTATCCAACTGAGCTACAGGGGCAATAAGGAAATCGTTGAAGTCTTCTGAACCTTTGGGCATAGCGTTAACGCGGGCGACAGTCGATTGAACACCTAAGAAGAGCAGCCACTAGGCATTTTGAGGAGCAGCAGGGATGCGCGCTTCGCAATACGAGCTGGCATCAGCCGGCACCTCTACGGCAGATCGCGAGCTATCCAGCCGGCCCAATTCTATCGCCAAGTCGTCGTCTCGCAAACCGGCCAAGCTAGAGCTTGCGTATGCTTCAGCGAAATGCATTCTAACGACGCCCAAACCCTGGCGTGCCGTCCACGCACTCGCAGCACCCGCCGATGGGCTATAATCGACCGACATTAATCGACCTTGCCCGCTCAGTCGCCACCTCAGTCGCCACCTCAGACGCAGGCCGATCGAGGCTAGAGATGCTGCTCGAGGGCTAGAGATTCAGCCCGGCGGCTTTGAGGCGGTAGGCTTTGAGGCGGTAGGTTTTGAGACGGTAGGCTTTGAGGCGGTAGGTTTTGAGACGGTAGGCTTTGAGGCGATCGGCTTTGAGGCGATCGGCTACGTCGGCAGCACCACGGGATAGGCCTGATACTTTGGAATGAGAATTGGATAAAAGCATGCAACGAAGAGGATTCCACAAGCTGGCGCTGGCGGCAATGGCGAGCTCGGTGAGTAGCCTGGCTTTTACTCATGCGGCGACTCATGAGGCCAAGACAAACGCAGCGGAGACGAACTTCCAGCCGAACTATCTGCTCGCCTCGTGCTTGTATGGCTATTTGTATCTGGGGGAGATCCTGCCCGAGGTCCGCAAGGCGGGCGCGGCAGCTATCGACATTTGGCCCAAGGTCCACGGCAACCAACGCGAGCAATTGGACGCGCTGGGCGAAGAGAAATTCGCATCGATGCTGGCTGAGCACGATGTCGCATTGGGCTGCATTACCCAATACCCGCTCGGCCCGTTCGCCCTGCAAGACGAAATGCGGCTGGCCCAACGACTGGGCTGCCATACGCTGGTCACCGGTGCCGCGGGGCCTTTTGATGTCAAAGATGCCGAACTGAAATCCGCCGTGCGCAATTTTATAGAAAAAATGAAACCTCACTTGGCGGTAGCCGAAGAGACGGAAGTGACGATCGCGATCGAGAACCACGCGCGAAGCTTAATCGACACGCCCGACTCGCTGAAGTGGCTGGCTGAACTCACCCCTTCGCCGCGTCTGAAGATCGCTCTGGCCCCCTACCACTTGCCGCAAGACTCCCAACTGCTAGCTAGCTTGATTCGCGAATGCGGCCCAGCTTTGGAGGTGTTCTACGCTTGGCAACATGGGCTAGGCAGCACCAAGCGGCTGCCTAAAGAGGAAGAGTTGTTGCAGTTACCTGGCCGCGGGACGCTCGACTTTGCTCCGTTGCTCGACGCGCTCGCCGACGTCGACTTCCGTGGCTGGACTGAAATCTTTATGCACCCGTTCCCACGCGGCATCCCCATCTTAGAAACCGCTCAACAGGTAACAGACGAGATTAACGCGGCGCGGAAATATCTTGCTCAGTTGACGAATCCGAAATAAAGGCACAGGAGCATCAACGCCAGCCATCCAGGAAGCTGGTTCTCCGTCCAACTTTAATTTTGTGGTACAGATGTAGAGCAGTTGTCCCAACTGCTTCGGAAAACGGTTGGGACAACCGTTCTACAAAGCAGTTGTGCCAACTGCTTCGGAAAACGGTTGGGACAACCGTTCTACAATTGAGGCTGCAACCCCAAGATCTAGTCTGGACAGAGTTGTTCCATAAGGAAGCATACGGAGAAGTTTTGCTGCCGAAGACGGTGCAAACCTTGTGCTCCATGATGAATCCGACCAAGAATGAGCTCAGCGGATTCTGGTTTCTTCGGAGCGATTGGCGGTCTGCTGCTGCTCCGGATTTTGCGACTGCGGAGGAACGAAGCCCATATACGCCAATAAGTCGCGGATCTCCGCTGCGCTCAGCGTGTCCAATAGACCGCTGGGCATGAGCGACGTTTTGCTAGGCTTCATCTCATCGACGTCCTGCTCCGCGATGATCGTCTCATGCAGCTTCGAATCCCGCACCGTCAATGTGCCGTCGGAATTCTTGGCGACTTGGCCGCTGACGACTTGCCCCTCGATGGTCAGCACGCGATGCGTGCGGTACTGGTCGCTGACGCTGTGCGATGGGAATAGGATCGATTCCAAAACCTCTTTGCGAGTAAAGCGTTTGGCGATGGCAGTCAAATCGGGTCCGATGGCGGTCCCGGTGGAACCCATGCGATGGCAAGCACTACAGGTCGCGCGTTCAAAGACGGCCTGCCCATGGGCCAAGTCCCCTTTGCGTCCATCGCTCGACAGGAAGTACTCGTTCAATGTGTCGATGCTCCAGGGCGATCGCTGCTCTAACTCTGGCAACTTAGCCTCGGGACTATCGGGAAAGCGGTCAGCGTACCACGCTTGCCACTCGGCCAGCGTGGTGTGGTTCTCCCCCGTCCAATAGCGCAGGAGCTTGAGCGGTGCGGCTGGACTCTCTGCATCCTGTTCCATCTGCAAACCGTGCAAAATGACTTGACGAAATGCTTGTGGATCATCCGTCGCGGTGGCCAGCGTGCAGAGTGCCTGCATGACTTCAGTCACGGCAAACGTCTCGAGTACCGGGAGGCTGCGCACCAGGTAATCCCAATCTTCATCGGTCGGCTGCTGGGCCAGCCCAAGCGCTACCGCTTGGCGGCGTTCGGGACTGCGGATCCAGATCTCGCGGAGATAGGCCAACGATTCGGAGTCGCCATTCTGCGACAGGATGGCCACGATGCCGGTCTTCAGTCGCTTGTACTGCTCGCCGTCAAAACCCGGTTGGTCGATGGCTTGGTCCAGCTTCCGCAATGTCAACAAATCGCTGGCGTTCAATTTCTCAGGATAGCTGAAGAGTGACACGAGGGCCGCATTGGGCCATTTGGCACCCTCCGACACGAAGATCCGAGCCTGCTCCAGCGGCAGGTCGCGGCAGAGTTCACGAGTGATATTCATGACGTACAACGGCACGCTGCTTCCCGAATCGCTCGACTGAGTCTCTTCAAAGAACTTCACGATGGCATGGCGTTCGGCGGCGGTCCAGTTGCGTTTAAATGATGCCAAGTGCATGGCGATGTGCATTCGTTCGGACAATTCGGCGTCGGATTGAAGCAGGCCAATTGCGATAGGGACGGCTTCCTCGGCATTGAGATAGGTCAACAGGCGAAACAACTCGCGATTGAGAACAGGCTCCGCCACGGGGAAATCGGCCACCAACACGGCCGACAGTTTTGTAAGCTCGTCCTCGGGCAGTTCGCAGCGATGCAGAGTGACCTGCAGCAATCGCAGCAGATCGGCATAATTGCGATCGCTGACAAAGCCGGCCAGCATGGTGCGCGACATCGCTAGAATCGCTCGACCATTCTCAGTCGTGGGGGCTGCAATGGCGAGTGCCAGGCCGGCCTGAAGCCGCACGCGTTGGTCGCCGTGAGCCAGGAGGCTCGATTGCCAATCCTCTTCGGGCAGTCGCTCAAGCAATCGTCGCGCGGACCAAGCCAGGCGGCGATCGGGACTGGCCAGCATTGTAGTCAGACTTGGTAGCAGACGCTGGCTGGATGGCAGCTCGGCGCAGCGCAGCAGCGATTCACAAGCGGCATACTGCACGCGCGGTTCTTTGTCCGCCAGCAGGTCAGCCAGCGGCTCGATCACGCGGTGGTTGTCTTTCACTAGTCCCAGCAACTGAGTCGCTCGCACGCGGACGGATTCGCTAGAGCTGTTGGTTAGCGACAATAGCAGTTCGGAGCTGGGCGTGGGGCCGAACAACTGCATGACCTCCAGCGCGCGCAGGCGGAATTTGGCTGGGTTGTCATCGCTGAAAGCGACTCCGGCGATCGCTTCGGGCCACGCGCTACCCAGTTCGCGTTTGAGTGCGGCGATGGCTTGGCGCGAAAATGGGGCATCCAATTGAGGCTGCTTAACCGCTCGAGCGACCCCGTCGCCAGAATCTTTCAAAGCGGCTGGGACATCGCCCAACCAGCGCACCTGATAGATGCCCCCCTTCGTTCCGCGGCCACCGGTGCAGAAGTAGAGCCAGCCGTCGGGACCGACGGCCAAGTCGGTAACGTTCAGGGGCTGTCCTTGGACAAAGACCTCCGATTGCGGGCTGCCGTCTTCGGCCAGTTTGACGCTCAGTATTTGACCTTGGGTCCAGTCGGCCAAAAATAGGCAGCCATGATAGCGCAGCGGGAACATGACGTGGTCGTAGACGCATGCGCCCGTGGGCGATCCGCGACCAGTCTCCAGTAGTGCCGGCAATCGATCGTAGAAGTAATTGGGCCATTTGGCCCAACCACTGCGCCAGCCGAACTCGGCTCCTTCACTCACCTCGTACAGGCTAGTAGGCCGATACCAAACCGATCCCTCGTCGGACTCCATGTCGCTGTCATGGACATACAATCGGCCATTGGGGTGGAACACTAAGTCGTAGGCATTGCGCAGACCGCCGGCCACCAGTTCAACCGACTTGCCCTCCGTATCAAAGCGGATCACGGTACCGCCGGGAGCTTTAATGCCGGCGGCGTGGCCACCCGGATCTTCGTGCCGCGGGCCGACCAAGTCCCCCTCATAAGTTGTCTTCAGCGGGCTCGTGTCGGCGAACTGGCCGTCGTAGCTAACGTGATTCCCCAACACGCAGTAGATCCGCCCGTCGGGCCCCAACGTCAAAGCGTGCGCACCGTGCTCGCTCATTTCACCTTTGAAGCTGACGATCTTATGGGCTTCTTCCAAAGCCCCATTGCGATCCTTGTCAACCAAGCGGTAGATACCCAGTCCATCAGGCCCCAGGCCACTGACGTACACGTCGCCGTTGAGAGGCAGAATGCCTTGAATTCCCTGCACCAAATCGCAATAGTCGCGTTTCTTGTCGATCACACCGTCTTTGTCGCTGTCGTACAGCAGCAGTAGCGGGCCCTGTTCTTGGGCGGCGATCATGTGACCAAATTCATTGAAAGCTAGATTGACCAGCGAACCTGTGACGTCGTCTCCCAAAATTTCCTCAACCGCGAATTCGCTGCTGATCCGGAATCGCTGATTTTCAGAAGTCGAAGTGGGGCTGACCTCTTCGCGCCGGTCCCACGGGGCGGTTTCACCAAGCAAGCCATACATTTGTGCCGGCTTCCAGCGATTGTCGTCCATGGCGCTGGCCGTCCAATTGCCCGCTGGCTCAATCTCGGTGCGCCACGAGTCGTCGGTCGAGTAGCTCCGCCAAGCCGACGACTGCGACTGCGACGCCGATTCCTTGGGCTTGACCAGTACGCGGGCCGCTAGTGCGGCGGGACCGGGCGAACTATTGTTCACGCGGACCGCGATCACATTGCGTCCACGAACCAACACACCTGTCACGTCGTATTGTTCCATTTGCCGAATTGAATTGCCCGCTCCGACACGGCGACCATTGATGAACAGTTCGTAGCTGTCGTCGGCCGTGATCGTTACCGTCGCCTGCTCGACGGCACCTAACTGCAATGTCTTGCGGAAGTAACAGTCACCCTCGGTAGCTTGACCTGGCGGGTGCTCGGGCGACCAGATCCACTGCGCCTCCTGGGCGCCAGCCAGCGCCCAAGGGTGACAGCAGTAGGCCAGGCAGAGCAGCACCAAGCTGGACCATTGAAAACGAGCGTGACACCGACCGAGCAAAGTGGAGTTGAGCATAATTGGGCTGCACATAATCTTAAACTTATTGCACTGGACACCACGGGTAATGGAAGTCAAATAAAGTGTCCCCGTCGCGGAACCTGGTAGCCGATTTCTAGCGGTCTTATGGACATAGCGTAAATCCGCTGGCGAGGTCAACACAAAAATTTTGCCGATGCCTTATACTGTTCGCCTTTCCAGGACATAAATTCACTTGCGTAGCGGAACTCGCCAACGGTTTCGGCACCTCCCCTGGCCGAAAGTCTTGGCGACTTCCGCTACTACTGACAGCGTGCGGCGCTCTACATTTACTGCCTATCCACGAAACACGACACTGCAATACTCATAGCACTCATAGCCCCCACGGTATTTAGGACATGATCTCCGCACCCCAAGCCTCCACTCAGTCCGCCACTAGCGCTTCCGGAAAGCCGTTTTTCCTGGGAGTGGATGTGGGGGGCACCAATATCAAAATCGGTCTAGTCGATCAGCGAGGCCAAACGCTGGGGACTGCTAGCATTAGCACGCGGGCCGCTCAACCGGCTCAACAGGCGATCGACCGCGCGGCTGAAGCCTGCAAGCGCATTGCCCAGGAAGCGGGCCTGGCCTGGTCCGACGTGGCCGCAGCCGGTCTGGGAGTTCCTGGCCCGATGTCGCTGCGTGACGGGCGTGTGCTCGATCCAGCCAACTTGCCTGGCTGGCTCAACTTCTACGCACAGGCGGCGCTCGAGAAAGCGCTGGGGATACCTGTCAGCTTTATCAACGACGCCAACGCGGCCGCGTTGGGAGAAGCCTGGATTGGTGCGGGGACAGGCCACACAAGTTTAGCGCTGTTCACGCTGGGTACCGGTGTAGGGGGGGGATTGATTGCCGACGGACGGCTGATCGATGGAATCAATAACAATAGCTTCGGCAGCGAGATGGGACACATGGTGGTCGACAGTCGGCCCGATGCACGCTTGTGCGTGTGGGGGGGAGGACGTGGGCAACTGGAGGCATTTGCCAGCGCCAGCGCCGTTGCCGCCCAGGCGACTCGCGGCGTTCAGGCGGGCGTAGAGAGCTCCCTGTGTCGCTTAGATGAGCTGCGCGCCGCTGCGGCAGAGGGGCTTTCGGGTAGTGGCCAATCCGCCGATCATCACAGCGAGAATTACGACACCGACAAGGATTATACCGATACCGCCGCTGACGAGATTACGGCCAAAGACGTCTATCTGGCAGCCAAGGCCGGCGACGGATTTGCCCTGGAACTAGTCGACGAGGCGGCGTTTTATTTGGGGGTTGGAGTTACCACTGCTGTACACTTGATTGACCCAGGTATTGTTTTGCTCGGCGGAGCGATGAACTTCGGCGGCTCAAGCTGCCCCATCGGCAGGCGTTTTCTGAAGGGAGTGGTCGACGAATTCCAGCGTCGGACCTTTGCCAACGTCGCCGCTGGCACCCACATCGATTACGCTGCCTTGGGTGGAGATGCCGGTTATATCGGAGCGGCCGCCTGTGCGCGGCAGAACCTTCAGAGTCAGTAAGAAAATCTCGCCCCAAAGTCCTCCCACAATCGTGCTCAGCCACGCGGAGTAGCATCCTGTCCAAGAAGAACGAAGCGCCGGTACCACTTTCGCACATTCGCAATTTTTGCATCATCGCCCACATCGATCATGGCAAGAGCACGCTGGCCGATCGACTGCTCGAATTTACCGGCACCGTGGCCATCCGCGAGATGCGGCAGCAGTTGCTCGATGGCATGGACCTTGAGCGGTCGCGAGGAATTACGATCAAGGCCAAGGCGGTCACGCTGCGGTACACCTATAAAGGCGAACTGTACGAACTGAATCTGATCGATACGCCCGGCCACGTCGATTTTCAGTATGAAGTCTCGCGCAGCCTGACCTGTTGCGAAGGGGCACTGCTGCTGGTCGATGCCTTTCAAGGGGTCCAAGCCCAGACGATGGCCAACGCCTACGCGGCTATGGACCACGAACTGAAGATCATCCCGGTCATCAACAAAATTGACTTGAGCTATGCTCGCGTCGACGAAGTGATCGACGAAATGGAGCAGTCGCTATCGATCGATCCATTTGAAGTGGTCAAGTGTAGCGCCAAGGCAGGCATCGGTATCGAGGAGCTGTTGGCTGCCATTATAGAGCGCGTGCCACCTCCCAGCGGCGATCCCCAGGCGCCTCTACAAGCGATGGTGTTCGATTCGCACTACGACGATTTTCGTGGGGCGATCACCTACGTGCGTTTAATGCAAGGAACCGTCAAGCTCGGCCAAAAGATCCGCTTGTCACGAGCCAAGGCCGAATACGAAGCGATGGAGATTGGCCAGTTCATCCCCAAGCGTCGGCCAATCGATATGCTCCAGGCTGGCCAAGTGGGCTATCTGATCTGCAATATCAAATCGCTAAAAGATGTGCATATCGGCGACACGGTCACCGATGCAGGCCCCAAAGCGGCCGACCCCTTGCCGGGCTACTTACAGCCCAAACGCATGGTCTACTGTGGTCTCTACCCCAGCGATGGCCAGGACTTCAGCGAGCTGCGCGACGCGTTAGAGAAGCTGAGCATCAATGATCCCAGTTTCGAATTTGCACCTGAGACCAGCGACGCGCTGGGGTTCGGCTTTCGCTGCGGCTTCCTAGGCCTGTTGCACATGGAGATCGTGCAGCAGCGACTGGAGAATGAATGCGACGTCGACCTCGTGCAAACCGCTCCCAACGTGACCTACGAAGTGCTCAATAAAAAGGGAGAGCTGGTCGAGATCCACAAGCCACAAGATGTTCCCGACTCGGGCGACATCGAGGAGTTCCGGCAGCCGATCGTGCGGGTCAACTTTGTCGTCCCCACAGATCAAATTGGACAAGTCATCAAGCTTTGCCAAGACCGGCGAGGCTTGCAGAAAGGGACCGAGTACCTGTCTGCCACGCGGGCAATGGTGACCTACGACCTGCCGCTGGCCGAGGTCATCTACGATCTGCATGACAAACTCAAGAGCGCAACCCGCGGCTACGGCACGATGGACTATGAATTGCTGGGATATGAAGCCGGCGATCTAGTGCGGATGGACATCCTAGTCAACGCCAATCGAGTGGATGCGTTGAGCGTGATCTGCGACCGACGCGATGCGGATCGCCGTGGTCGCGCGGTGGTCAAGAAGCTCAAAGAGGAGATCGACCGCCACATGTTCGAGGTGGCTGTGCAAGCCGCTATCGGCTCGCGCGTGATCGCCCGCGAGACCAAACCAGCTCTGCGCAAAAACGTCACCGCCAAATGCTACGGCGGCGATATTTCCCGCAAACGCAAGCTATGGGCTAAGCAGAAGGAGGGGAAAAAACGCATGAAGAGTATCGGCTCAGTAGATATTCCCCAACGAGCATTTATGGCCATCCTGGACACTGGCAACGAATAGTCATGCGGGGTCGCACGTATAAAGGCCGTTTTTTGGCCGCCAGCGCCCTGCAATTCCTGCAATAATGGCTATACTCGTTCTCGATTACTCTGGGCACCACTGAGTAGGTGCTCGACCATCTGGGCAGTCATTCGTCGCGCGTTGCGAACTTTTCATTCGTCGCGCGCCGCAAACTTTTGAGATAACTTAGTTTACAGTTGATCCATGTTTGGGAGAATTAGTGCATGAGCGGGCAAGGCGACGGGCGTATCGATACAGTCATGGTGGAAGACCGTCTCTTCCCACCGAGTGCAGAGTTTTCCTCGCAGGCGCTTATCAAAAGTCAGGAAGAGTACCAGCAGCTTTACGACCGCGCAGCCGCTGATCCCGAGGCGTTTTGGGCTGCCGAAGCCAAAGAACATCTGCACTGGTTCGAGCCATTTACGAAGACGCTGGAGTGGGATTGTCCCGACGCGCGATGGTTCGTTGGCGGCAAGACGAATGCCAGCTACAACTGTTTGGACAAGCAGATTTCCGAGGGCTTGGGTGACCGCAAAGCCATCATCTGGGAGGGAGAGCCCGGCGATGCGCGCACGTTGACCTATAGCGAACTGCATCGCGAGGTCTGCCGCTTCGCCAACGGCCTCAAGAGCCTGGGAGTACAAGCCGGCGATG
>CAKQNH010000036.1 GCA_934255105.1 uncultured Pirellulaceae bacterium | reverse complement strand
AGGATCGGATTCTAGTCTTACTTGAAGCTGCTCCTTCAATTCTAGCAACACATCGTCGTTCCCTAGCAATGTAGCAGTTCCTTCAAGAACTTCATCTGACTGGCGAACGACAATCTTAGGCGGGAGGCTGTAAAGCTTACGCAACGGCACGATATCCAGGAGGACATCTGTAACCAAATTACCACCCTCTGACAGCAGACCAATAGTTTCCCGCTTTATACCTACGCCCTTTTTTCCTGTTATAACCTTCAGTTGCAGGTCCGACCCACTTGAGTTCAACTTCCGCACCCGCGTCAGCCCAGTCAAGCTCTTTGGCTCCAAGCCACACAAATCCGGCAGATCATCAAAAGCTCGGTGGATTGTTATTGTAAATTCCTGCGATGCAACTTCCTGTAACAAGCGGTGCGTGTTAACAACGTAATCATCTTTCACAATTCCCTTCAGCAAGAACTGCCATTCTGGGCCACCATCAAATTCTGCAGTTACTTTCTGGCGGAACTCACCCGCCTCCGATTTTGGATTTACGACTATGATGAAACGCGAACTTCCATTGTCGGCTACCATTGTGCCAAGACGTATAGCCCCCACGCAGCCACAGGTTGTCTTCAAATCCGTTAGTGACACAGTAACACCTGCGAGATTCTTGTAGGGAACCGACAGGAAATACTTCGTGTGCAACCGGAGAGCTCCCAGCTCTAGAACCTCTGGCTCATTTACATCGGAATAAATGAATGTACGGTCAAGCTTGATCTCTGTGGCATCTTGGATGATTGCTGGGTTGGGCACTTCGTCTTCTGCCCTCACTGTGCGTTGCCCCCAAACAACGGTCAGCAATGCAATCGAACTGAGTCCGCCTACTAGAAGAAAACGAAATCTGCTCATTCTCGACTCCTACACAACGAGAGGCACGCGGATGCATAACCAAACTTCGGACAGCGACGAAAACAATCTCTGACTTCAGATCAAAGTAAGCGATGCCAGCAAGGCAACGGCTATCGTTCGGGAGACGTCAGTTCTCGTCAGTCTACAGATTCACAGACACTTGTCAAATATTTTCGCAGAAAACAGCACTTGTGTGGACACTTCTCGCTGAACGCCACCACCGAATTGACATTAATCGCTGATTTGCCAGCAAATAGCAAGCATTTACGCGATCACTAGTTGGCAGGCAATTGCAGTCATTTGGACCTATGGATTAACAAAACAAAGGCCAATGTTTTGCAGTAACCTTGGGGCCACTACCACTTGGTGGGTAATTTCCAACCACCCAACAACGTACTGTGTCCCCCGATGTCGGCAATTGCAACTCGCGTCGATTCGCGATTCTACAGTTAAGCCAATTTCCCAGGGAAGTATTCAACGGTTCTTTTTTAGCGAGGTGCGGAATTGGTCGAGGGTCACAGCGGCGATGATGATCACACCAATCATAATATCTTGGGTCGAATTCTGGATCTCCAACTGCGCACAGCCGCTGGCGATGACACCCATAATAGCCGCTCCGGCCAATGTCCCTAGCACTGAGCCTCGGCCTCCATTGAGGCTACCGCCCCCGATGACCACTGCGGCAATAAACTTGAGTTCACGACCGATCCCCTCGACCGGGTTCGCCATCTTGACGAGAGAGAACGAGTACAGACCCGCGATACCGATGAGCAAACCACCCAGCACGTAGACGATAATTTTGACTCGCAAAACATTGATACCGCACAGCCGCGCGGTCGACTCGTTCGAGCCGATCGCAAACAGGTGGCGACCGAACACTGAGTAACGCAGCACGATCGCGACCAACACTGCGATCCCTGCAGCCAGCCACACACCGCTGGCGATGCGCGGCATCCAGCCGTGCCAATCGGGCGGCATGGTCGAACTGAGGTCGTTCAACCACTGCGGCATTCGCTGGCGATCCACAAAGACTGTCGAACCGCCGGCAATGCGCTTGGCGACGCCCAAGAAGATGGTCATCGTCCCCAACGTAACGATAAACGGAGCGATGCGTAGCAAACCGATCAAGAGACCGTTCACCAGTCCGCATAGTGCGCCGGCCAGCAGCGCGCCGCCGACGGCCGCAGTGAACGAGTAGTCGGCGCTGAGCATGGTGGCCAACACGGTGGCGCACAGGATCGAAGCGGTGCCAGCGGAAAGGTCGATGCCTCCGGAGATAATGATCAACGTCATCCCCAGACCGGCCACTGCTACCGGTGCCGCTTGCACCAACACCACTCGAAAATTGCGCATCTCGCTGAAGCGGCCTTGCCCCCATACTTGATCGGCCAGGGCGAACCCGAGGGTGACTACCAGCAACGCGAGCAGCGGTTCTAATGTTCGCAGCGCCTGCCAGAGCCGCTGCCGCGAGCTTGTGCGAGCTGTCTGTGGATCCGTCATAACTGAAATTCTTTAAAATTCTAATTGAATTCGTTTAACGCCGAGCCGCAGCAGGCCAAAATGCAGGAGCGATTGTGGCCAAAACGTGAGACTCTGATGCGCCGCTGCGCCACCCAACCCTCAGTCATGGCCTGCGCAGGCGACGGCACAAGCACTGGTCACACGCTGATGGCCTCCCTCAGTATCTCCTCTTCTGACCAGTTCAAAATAGGGCGCACATCTAACAATCTTCCGCGCGACATGACGCCGATGGTATCGCATACCGCCATCAATTCAGGCAGATAAGAACTGACAAATACGATCGACCGACCGGCCGCCGCCAACTCGCCGACCAACCGATAGATCTCCGCCCTGGTACCCACATCGATACCCCGAGTGGGTTCGTCCAGCAGCAATATCTCGGCCTGTTGGTGCAGCACGCGCGCGATGGCCACCTTCTGCTGATTGCCACCGGATAAGTCGCTAATGGCTTGATCGGGATCGCGAGCTTTGACTTGTAAACGTTCCATCCAGTCCAACGTCGCAGCGCGGCGCTGCTTTAATCGCAATAGTCCACAGCGAGTGTAGCCGCGTAGGCTGCTGAGCGTCAGGTTGTCTGCAATGGACATCGCCTGAGCCAACCCCTCTCCCTTGCGATCCTCGGAGACGAACCCCAAGCCCGCGCGAATGCGTGCAGCCGGATTGTGCGCGGTCGAACGTTGGCCGATGAGAATCCGGCCGCTGCGGGGAGCATCGAGGCCAAATAACTGCCGCAGTGTCTCCGTCCGACCAGCACCGACGAGTCCAAACAGCCCAAAGATTTCACCGCGATGCACTGCGAAGCTGACGTGGCGTGGCAGAGGAGTACCGCTGAGTTGTTCGACTTCCAATACGGGTTCCCCCAAATCGTGGGGCACTTCTGGAAACAGTGTCTCGACGGTGCGGCCCACCATCAGCGTCACGATGGCTTCGTCGGAAGTATCGGTCAACAAGCCCGCTCCGGCGGGGTGGCCATCGCGCAACACGACGTAGCGATCGGCGACTTCTCTGACCTCTTCCAGGAAGTGGCTGATGTAGATGATGGCGATACCTTGCTCCTGTAGGCGACGGATGATGGCGAACAGTCGCTCGACATCTTGCCTAGGGAGCGAACTGGTCGGTTCGTCAAAGATCACCAACTTGGCCTGAGAAACCAAGGCACGCGCAATCTCCACCAACTGTTGGGTGCCGATCGGCAGAGTTCCCACCAAGCGTTCGGGAGTAAGCTGGGGATGCTGCAGCAGATCGAGAGCTTGGCGCACACGCGCTCGTTGCCGCCGCCGTGAGATAAATCCGGCTCGGTGCTTTTCGACGCCAAGCATAATATTGTCTTCGACCGAAAGCTCCGGCGCGAGATTAAGTTCTTGATAGACGATTGCCACGCCCGCTTGCCGTGCGTCATGCGGGCCTCTGGGGTGATAGGGCCGGTCGTGCAAATGCATCGTCCCAGCATCTGGAGCGTGGGCGCCGCTCAGCACTTTCATCAGCGTGCTCTTTCCCGCGCCATTCTCTCCGATGAGCGCTACGACTTGTCCCGCGTATGCCTCCAGCCCCACATCTTGGAGCGCCTGCGTAGCGCCAAAACGCTTGCAGATGCCGTGCATCGAAAGCAGTGGTCTCACGGTCATAGCAGCGCTTTAATGAGAATCTGATACCGACTCAGGACGCAGCAAGCGATCGATGGGAGGCTTGTTTGCATTCTCGGGTGTGGCGACATATTCGCCCGTGTTGATCTTCTTCTCGGGAGATTCGCCGCGGATCTTCTGGACGACGGCCAGCACCGATTGCCGCCCCATCTCGAACGGGTCTTGCAGCAAGATACCGGACACGCTTCCGTTATCCAAGCCGGCGATCAGGCGATCGCTGGGATCGAAGGCGACGAACTTCACTTTGCCGCTCAAACCCGTCTGCACTAGTGCCTCGAGCACGCCATTGCAGTTCGGCTCGCACACGGCAAAAATTCCATCAGCCTGATCACGGTACTTATTGAGCAACTGAGTCGCTTTCTCAAACGCTTCTTGAGTAGTCGTTCCGGCGTATTGGTCCGAGGAGATGACTTCGATGTTGGGCTCTTTGGCCAGCGCATCCAAGAAACCCTGCTCGCGTTGTTCGGTGCTTTCGCTCCCCTCCTTATAGCGCAGCAGGATGACTTTGCCCGTGTGCTCGAGCACCTCTGCCATTCGCTCTCCGGCCAGTTGTCCACCCCGGTAGTTGTCGGTGGCCACGTAGCTGACATATTGGGCACCGGCACCGAGTCCACTATCGAAGATCACTACCGGAATGCCTTCCGCGTCGGCTTCGGCGGTCACATCGATCAACGCTTGCGAATGGTTGGGGGCTAGGCAGATCCCGTCTACTTGGCTGGTGATAAAATTCTTCACGACGGCGATTTGGCCCGCCGTATCGGATTCGGCTTCAGCCCCTTTCCATAAGATTTCCACACCGCCGAGTTCTTCCGCGGCAGCCTGGGCTCCAGCCCATACCGACAGCCAGAATTGATGGCTGGTTCCTTTCGGAATGACCGCGATCCGCAGGTGGTCGGCATGTGCTGCGTCGTCTTGCCCCACCGTCGAATTGGCCGAGGGGCGGCAGGCCGTCAAGCCGCACAACAAACATGCGACAGTCGCTATCCAGAGAGGTAAAGTGCAGCGTGATACTCTGGGTGTAGCCATGGATTTAACCTAAATCATTCAAGAGTTTGTGGAACAATGATGCCTCTCGCTTCCATGCAATGCCTCTCGCGATGCTTATTTCAACTCGACAATAAGCTTCATTAAGATTCTCGTCGAGGGGTTTTGAACAGCCATGCATGGGGAGATCCGTGATGCACCCCATTGTGCGCTGGAGGCCTCACGCGACAACCACTGAGTCTAATCGTTTTCAGCCGCGTCTGCTGAGGTTGCTTCAATGCCGTGCCGCTCGATCTACGAGCGAGGGCGCAGTAAACACCAACGCACAAGTTTATACGCATAATTATTCGCGTTGGCGATATTCAGGGTTGTTTGAAATGAGAGGTAGCTTAGGCGTGGATGCTTATCCTGCAAATCGGCATCCAACTCGGCTAATCCAATCAGGCTAACGAATCCGCGGCTATGCCGCTAAAGGCAAAGCGCAAGATGACGAATGGAACTATGAAATTGCAGCAACGCAAATAGGCAACTTTGAAAGAATAGTTAGCCGATTGGGCGATAGTCGAGGTTGTTTGATATAACAAGTAACTTATGCGTGGGTGCTTACAACAAGCAGGTCGGCTAAAGTGTCGTGGATGAACTAGCGCCTCCACCAAACACATGAGCGTGACTCAGGCGATAATATCGTGCATGATTTGCCCATGCACATCGGTCAGCCGGAAATCGCGGCCGCCATAGCGATAGGTCAACCGCGTATGGTCCAAACCCAGCAGGTGCAGCATGGTCGCATGTAGATCGTGTACGCTGGTCGGATTCTCCAAAGCCTTAAATCCGAATTCATCCGTCGATCCGTAGACGGTGCCACCCTTGATCCCGCCGCCAGCCATCCACACGGTAAAGCCGTAGTGATTGTGATCTCGGCCCATCTGTGGTTGCCCGCTACCACTGAGCTCTACGGTTGGCGTCCTGCCGAATTCGCCGCCCCACAGGACGAGCGTATCTTCCAGCATCCCTCGCTGCTTCAGGTCGGTCAGCAGGGCGGCGATGGGCTGATCGATTTGTGCGGCCAAGCGGCGGTGGTTCTCTTCAATCTTATCGTGATTATCCCACGGTTGGCCTGCGCCGTGCCAGAGCTGCACATAGCGCACGCCGCGCTCAAGCAGCCGCCTCGCAATGAGGGTCTGCCGCCCATGCACGGCCGTGCCGTACATGTCTTGCGTCTGCTGCGATTCACGCGACAGATCGAATGCCTCCTCGGCCTCCTGCTGCATGCGAAACGCCAGTTCGTAGGATTGAATGCGCGCGTCCAGCCGATCGTCGATTCTCCCCTGGCGATGATCGATGTTCCACCGCTGGAGCAGATCGAGCTGCCGTCGCTGAGCCTGTCTACTAACCTGCGGATGATCGATATTCTCAATCAGCTTGCGCAGCTCGGTATGGCTCGAATCGATGTAGGTTCCTTGGTAGGCAGCGGGAAGAAAAGCGGATTGCCAATTCTCACTATCCTTAATCGGCAGTCCCCCTGGGCACATGGCGATAAAGCCCGGCAGGTTCTGATTCTCAGTCCCCAAGCCATACAGCATCCAAGCCCCCGCGCTGGGCCGCGCCTGCACCGAATCGCCACAATTCATCAACATCAACGACGGCTCGTGATTGGGCACCTGCGCATACATTGATCGCACCACTGCGATGTCGTCAATGTGCTCAGCGGTCCGCGCGAAAAGTTCGCTGACCTCGATGCCCGACTGCCCGTACCTGCGAAATTTGAACGGTGAAGGAAAGGCCGCTCCGGTCTTGCGCTCTGTAGTAAAAGTCTGCGGCAGATTTTGACCAGCATATTTCAACAGCGATGGCTTGGGGTCGAACGTATCCACATGCGACGGGCCACCGTTGAGGAAGAAGTGGATGACGCGTTTGGCCTTGCCCGGAAAGTGACCCGCGCGCGCGACCAGTGGATCGGTCATCGCTAGCGATTCTCCAGCTTGAACCAACCGATCGTCGTCGCGTAGCACTCCGGCGAGCGCCAACGATCCGATCCCTAAGGCGGAGCGCGTCAGCAATGAGCGACGCGATAGATCAGGTGTATTAAACATGGCAATTGTTAGCCTTAACGATCTTGCTTAATCAATAAACATAAACTCATTGGAACATAGCAGCACTTGGGCCAGTTGTTCCCAGGCAGTCAAGCTGTGCTCCTGCGAGCTGGGGAAGTCTGCCAGCGAATTCCACGCCGGGGCGGCCTCGCTCTGCTCCATCTGTTGATCTTCAATATTAATCTGCCACAGGAACTGGTCGCTATTCAATCCGCCTCCAATGTCGACGACAAAGTCGAGCGTCTGGCCGGCAGACATTTGGACGTCATCGTGATCGATGTTTAGCGCATCATGATGGAGCGCGACGCTGGTCAGAATGCCCTGTGCCGAGTGGACGATACTGGCGTGGATTCCATCGCCGACCGGAGGCTCGTGAGTCAGCTTGCTGCGGATGCGAAAGGCTCCGTCGCGCGGGGCGGTCCAGCGGCGAACCGCCGCGTGCTCCAGGTTGTTGCCCGGATGCCCGCCAGCGGCCGAGAGCTGCACCCAGCCGAGCTTCGGATCGGGATAACTCGCACCGCCTTGCCATGCTGTGCCGCTGAAGTACGGCAGCGCAGTAAAGCCCACAATGCTGGCGCTGTCGCTATCGATCTTGCCGTAGCCGTACTGCCAGTCGTCTACTGTCGGGCTGGGGGGCGCGGACTGACCGGCAGTAACACCGGCCACAAAACTCAGCGCCTCATCGATTTCTGAAGCAGTCGCCCCGCGTTGCAGCACCTGTTGGAACATCTGATCGACTCGTGCGCGGGTATGAACCGTTGGATTGTCGCTCGGATTCTCATCCATCCGATCCGCTGTGCTGGCAGCCAGTGCCCGAGCGCGATCTAGCAACAATGGATGATTCATAAAGAACAGAGCCTGACCTGGCACCGTCGTCTCGGAACGCTGTGAAATGTGCAGGTCGGGATTGGCGAAGTCAAACATCCGCAGCGTGCCCGGCAGAAATTGGCGATCGACCAATCCGTACAGCGTGCGCCGCAATGGATAGGGCGAGGTAAACAAATTGACGGGCCGACCACCGACGGTTTTATCAAGCTGGCTTGAGGCGGTGATTAATGAATCGCGGAACTCTTCAAATGTCAAACGCCGTGGATTCATTCTCCACAGTAGACGATTGTCGGGGTCCTGCTCGAGCGCTGCCTCCACCAGCGATGAGTCCATCGGGCCACGAGTCGACTGTTGGTAGGTCGCCGAGAGCACGATCCAGCGGTGAAGCTCTTTCAAACTCCAGCCATGTTCGACAAAGTTATGCGCCAGCCAGTCCAACAATTCTGGATGCGACGGTGGCTCCGCACGAGTGCCGAAGTCGCTGGTCGTGGTGACAAGTCCGTGACCGAAGTGGTCGGCCCACACGCGATTGACGATGACTCGCGCCGTCAGTGGATTGTCGGCGGCGATGATAGCTTGTGCCAGTTCATATCGCCCACTGCCATGCTCAAACGGCTTGGAATTTGAATCGCTCAGGGCCGCCAAAAACTGGCGCGGCACATCGTCTCCCAACACCAGTGGATTGCCGCGCACGAACACGCGTGGTTCGACTGGCTGAGCCTGATCGACCAGCGTCAGTGCATACGGGACGGGTTGGGGCGCATTGATAATCCAGCGTTCGACCTCCCCCTGCAGCTTCCACAATTCAGTTAGCACTGCAGAATCAAAATATCTTTCGGCCAAAACGATTGGACCTGCCGGGATTTCGCAGGGTGCCTGCGATCCGTACAATACCGCCGCCAGCGCCGACAACTGCTCAGCAGTATCATCAGCTTGATCGTCAGCATCGACCGCTTGCCCGGTCGCGGTTTGCTTCAACGCAACTTGCTGTACTGACAATGATTTAGACGTTGATTTAGCTGCCGCTTGCTCAGCCGGCTGGCTGGTGGCCTGCTGTGCCAGCGCGTCGGCGGCGTGTTGTGCCTTCCACTCTTTGTCTGCGGCGGCGAACATGGCACCGTAGCGATCGCAGACTTCACGGAAGCTATGCGGCGAGGTTTCAAAAATCTGCAGTACCTTGGCGTGAACCGACGGGAGTTGGGCGAGCTGATCAGTCACCGCCTGGGCTGCGGTGGCGAAGTCGGCGGTGGGTAGAGCGGCGTAAGCATGCCAAGCTGCGAACACAGGATCGTCCCTGCGAACCGCTACACGCAAGTAGCTCTGCCAGCGGCGGACAAATGCGGGAAGGATATCGCCAGCTTGAAAAATTTGATCGAACCCGTCCGCCGGATACTTGCCCAGCTCGGACTGCGCATAGAGATAGTCGGCGATCCGTGCGCGAACTCGATCGGTAGATTCCTGGCGAGCGGTCGCCATCCGCTCGCGCAGGGCGGTCTGCCGCTTCTCAAGCTCGGCTTGAAACGCCGCATCGCCCTGCGCCGCTGCCAGTGGTTCCAAACGCTCAGTGCAACTGTTGAAAACGCCATACAAACTGTAATAGTCGGCCGTCGGTATGGGATCGTATTTGTGGTCGTGGCACCGCGCACAAGCCACGGTCAAACCCATCGTACCGCGGCTCACCACATCGATGCGGTCATCGATGATGTCGCGTTCGACTCCTAAAAACCGTCGGCCTACGGTCAAAAAACCCATCGCAGCTAGATCGCTGGTGCGGCGATCGACGACTTGATCGGCGGCCAACTGCAACAACAGAAAACGGTCGTAGGCCATGTCTTCATTGAGAGCTCGCACGACCCAATCGCGATACGTCCAGGCGTGAACCCAAAAACGCTCCTCGCGCCCATAAACATAACCCTTGGTATCCGCATAGCGGGCCACGTCCAACCAATGCCGCGCCCAGTGTTCGCCGTACTGTGGCGACGCCAACAATCGCTCAACTAAATCAGCGTACGCGGTCGGCGAAGTGTCCTCGATAAACTGCTCGACATCCTCTGGCGATGGCGGCAGGCCCGTTAGAGAGTAACTCAGTCGCCGGATCAAGCTCCGCCGGTCTGCGCGTGGTGATGGCGTGAGCGATTGTGCGTGTAGCTTTTCCAGAATGAACGCATCGACGGGGTTTCGATTCCAGGCTTCTTCATCGGAGGCCTCAGGCAGCACTGCCAGGCGCGGCACCGCTGGCTGTTCGACTGGCAGAAAGGCCCAATGATTCTTGGCTTGGTCGGCAGCCCGAGTCGTTGAGATCGTCAGCGACTCGCGCGACTTAGGCCAGGGTGCGCCGATGTTGATCCAGTGTTCGAGCGCCTGGATGGCTTGCGGGCTGAGCACTTCTTTAGGGGGCATTTCATAGCCATCCTCGTGTCGAATAGCCATGGCCAGCAAGCTGTTGGCGGCATCACCCGGCTCGACGGCTGGGCCGCTGTCCCCGCCGGTCAAAAGAGTTTCCAACAAGTCGACTCGCAGGCCCCCCTCCTGCTTGGCAGGTCCATGGCAACCGCTGCATTTGTCGACCAGCGTCGGGCGCACTTGCGATTCGAAAAAGTCGAGCTCGCCATCATCAGCCTGCGCGCTGTCCGCGCCCAGCGACGCAATGATCATCAATGCGCCAACAAGCGTTGCCGTATGTAAGCGAGGGCGATGCGACCAGGGCCAATGCGCACTCAACATGCGAATACCAGTAAAGGGAGAGGAGGGAGCGAAGACGCGGGGGGGAGCTAATTGCCCTTACATTGCGAAAGGACTGCGTTTTAGTCTAACCGATCTGCAGTCCCCCCGCCAATCTCTCCCTCCACCCAATCCCGTAAAACGCTTGTCCCCAATCGTTTCCCTACCCGTAACGTAAAACGCTTGTCCCCAATCGTTTCCCCCATAACGTAGAACGATTGTCCTCAATCGTTTCCCCCATAATGTAAAACGATTGTCCCCAATCGTTTCTCCCATAACGTAGATCAACTATCCCCAATCGTTTCTCCCATAACGTAGAACAACTATCCCCAATCGTTTCCCTACCCATAACGTAAAACGATTGTCCCCAATCGTTTCGGGCTTTCCAGTCGCTCACACATCCGAAGCCGTCAACCAATGCAAAAATAGCTCTACAATATCATCTCCATCCCCACGTTTACTTGGCGAGATTACTATTTGATCCAACACAAACTCATGCTGGTTGCTGAGGCGCGGCGCCTTTTTATACCCCACAACTTTTCACGAGTCTTTTCCCTATCGAATTTCTTGCACTAGACTTGCTCGCACTGGATCCTCTCCCTTGGGAGAGGTCGAGCCTAGGCGAGGGAGAGGGAGCAAACGCAATCTACAACTGCGCAATCCCTCTATCCCCTCCTGCTCGCCTAGGTCTGGCGGCGCGGGCAGGGGTACGATTCGTGCGCGTGGCGGAACCATCTGTACGACTGGGAATGACTTGTGGGGTATAAAAGGGGAGATGCCTATACTGCAGATCAACGACTTTGCATCTGATCGGCGGAGCGATCAGCGACTTTGCATCTGATCGGCGGAGCGATCAGCGACTATGGCGCAACTCCGTCGACGGTTACACAACACGCACACTTCTATCGAAACCGAATCAATGGAGCTTACTAAACTGATAGACGGATTGGCAGACCCGTCGGCTTATCCATTCACTGTCCATCATGTCGAGCTCCGCCAGACGCATATCTCGGCGGTGTTTCTGACCGAACAGTTCGTCTACAAAGTTAAGAAGCCGGTCGACTATGGCTTTCTGGATTTTAGTACGCTCGAGAAGCGGCGGTACTACTGCGACGAAGAAGTGCGGCTGAACCGGCGTCTGGCTGCGGATGTTTATCTGGGTGTCGTGCCGATCACTCAAGTCGATGGGCAACCTCGCTTTGAAGGCGACGGCGAGCCTATGGAGTGGGCTGTGAAGATGCGGCGTCTGCCCGACGATGCGACGCTCGCGCATCGGCTCGCACACGTGGATGTAGATTCCCAGCCGGTAGACGCCCAGACGATGCGCCGCCTGGGTACTAGAATTGCCC
Source organism: uncultured Pirellulaceae bacterium (assembly GCA_934255105.1). Lineage (GTDB taxonomy): Bacteria > Planctomycetota > Planctomycetia > Pirellulales > Pirellulaceae > Aureliella. Next base: position 2,462 of record CAKQNH010000036.1, on the reverse strand, counting down.
TTTTTCATGCCAGTGCTGAATCCGGTCCGCACGTCGATATCTACGGGCACTTTGACTCGGTGGCGGGCAACGCGCGCGAGAACTTTGAGCAATCGCAGGACCAGGTCGGCAATACTGTCAGCCCAGCCGTGTTTGCGCGGCTCAAGTCGTTGACCGAAGCAGCGTTGGAGCGTCAGCGAGCATTGATCGAGTCGCGGGCCGATCGCGGCGTCGCTCGCGATACGCACGGCGATCTGCGTTTGGATCACGTCTACATCTTCCCGGATCGCCAACCGCCCCAAGACTTAGTCGTCATCGACTGTGTTGAGTTCTCCGAACGGTTTCGTTTTTCCGATCCGATTTCGGACATTGCATTTTTGGTGATGAGCTTGAACTTGCAGGGCCGTCGCGATCTGGGACGCGAATTGCTAGAAGCTTACATTCGCGCCGCGGGTGAAGAGTCGGGGATGAGTCTGGCGGCGTTCTATACGGCCTATCGCGCGGTTGTACGAGCCAAGGTCGAGGGGTTGAAATTGGCCCGTGCGGAAATTGCCGATGCCGACCGCCAGGCAGCTTTGACCCTGTCGCGCGGCTCGTGGTTGCTAGCGGTGGGGGAATTGGAAACGCCCCAGCGCCGCCCCTGTCTATTGCTCGTCGCGGGTCTGCCCGGCACGGGTAAGTCCACACTCGCGCGCGAGGTTTGCAAGCGAGCCGATCTGCATTTGATTCGTTCGGATGTAGTCCGCAAGGAGTTGGTGGGTGCCGTGGGTGAACAGTCGGCTGAGACCACATCCAATGCTGCGGGCTTCGGCCAAGGGAGCTATACCGCCGAGTGGAATCGGCGAACATACGCAGAGTGCCTGCACCGCGCGCGGCAGTTGCTGCTGGAAGGGGAACGAGTCGTGGTAGACGCCAATTTCCGAGTAGAAGCTGATCGCCGAGACTTCCTCGACGCGGCGACGCAGTTGGGTGTGCGTTCAGGCATGCTGGTGTGCCAAGCCGACTCGGAAATCGTGCGCGCACGACTGGCAAATCGGCGCGGCGATGCGTCCGATGCGGATTGGTCGGTCTATCTACGTGCGGCGGAGAGTTGGGAAGCGCCCTCTGCGCGCACGCAGGCAGTTGTTCAAACCGTCGATACCAGCGGAGGACTCGCAGGTTCTGTAGCACAGGCTATCGCAGCCTTGCAGCGGTGGGAGTTATGGCCTCCCAGCCCGGAGCGATAGCGATAGGCGTCAACAAGCTCAGTAGCGGTAGATTGCTGCCAAGCCGGTATCGGTGGGCATGCGTTCCTTGGGGACGACGAACACCTCACCACCGCGGGCGATCACCAATTCGGCCAGATCGTCGAGCATGTCGTCGACCTGAGGATTCTTCAAATCGGCCGTGCGGATCGCTCCGCTGCTCGAATCGATCACGCCTGGGATGACGCGATCCGCCTCGATCAACAGCGTGGCCACTTGATTGCCCACCGCCGCCTTGGCGACATCCGACAGATCGCCCGAGCCGGACTGTCGCGACTGCGCGACGCCGAATGTGTCCTTCAGCTCCGCTAAACGAGCCAAGTATCGCGGCTCCATCGTCTTCCACGCGGCCTTGCGCAGCTCATCGGTGTCCAGCGAAGCCGGGTCCACAGCGATTCCATCTTCCAACAAGAACGGGTTGTCACTAACTGCGCGAAAATCGCCTTGCGATTCGCTTAGTGCCACCAGGATCAACGGCAGTCCAGATGGACGCGAGTGATGCTCCAAAATGCTTTGGGCCACGGCGTGAAAGTACTTCTTGACATCCGCATCTTTGGTATCTGCCAACGACCCATGGCCATGGTTTACTGCCGTACCCCCTTGTCGCGACTGCCGTAAACCTGTCCCGTAGGACCCGACAGGTTGATCGGAAAGGCTGCGATCAAGGATCTTGACGTCTGCTAACGCGGTCGGCACTTCAGTCAGGTCTACTGGGTCGAGCGCATCGCGGTTCCCCTCGTAGAGCTTGGCCGATTGGCGAGTAAGACACAGTACTTGATACCTATCAGCCGACTGGAGGATCCGAATCAGCGGCTTGGTGTGGAAACTGTCGGCGACAACCAGCAATTGCTTTACGGGCCGCTGGAGCTGGAACACTTCAAATCTGCCGGATGAACTGAACACAGCTAGCCCATCCGAGGTATGGTTCCAGAAGTCAGCATCTCGCCCCAGTTGCTCAAAAGGTGCCATTATCTCGCGCACTCGACCCACGTCATGCGCTTCGCTCAGCGACTTTTCGAGCTCGATGAGCGTGTTGCGAAAGCGGATTGGGTCTTGAGTGTTCTCGGGGTGTTGACGGTGGGTAGTTTGGTATAGCGAGATGCAAGTCGACTTGTCCGCCGTCAGTAGTTCGGCATAACTAGCCTTTGTTTTGCGTCAGTAGAAATCTGGTGATTGAATTAGCATATTCGATTACGGGAGCATTTTCATGTCAAAAACGCGCAGAACTTTTACAGCCGA
>CAKQNH010000035.1 GCA_934255105.1 uncultured Pirellulaceae bacterium | reverse complement strand
GCTTATCCCACGTCTGACAAGCTAGAAGCTTATCCCACGTCTGACAAGCTAGAAGCTTATCCCACGTCTGACAAGCTGGAAGCTTGTCCCACGTCTGACAAGCTGGAAGCTTATCCCACGTCTGACAAGCTGGAAGCTTATCCCACGTCTGACAAGCTGGAAGCTTATCCCACGGTAGGTAAGCTGGAAGCTTGTCTTACTAATGCATTGACCTCCTTAGCGCGAGTCGCCAGCGAACGCCTGCAGAGCAGCTACGCGCTCGGCGGCGGACTGCTGCACTTCGGGTTGCTGACTCAATTGCAGGGCTTGTCGGTAATCGACCAACGCTTGCGATGATTGACCAAGTAGCTCGTGGCACTTAGCCGACTGCAGCAGCGCGCGAGCTTGCCATTCGGGAAATTTGTTCATGCGTGCGACCGATGCATAAGCGTCCAGCGCCTGGGCAAATTGACGCTGCAAAAAGTAAACCTCCCCCAACATCCAGGCGGCCCGTGGGACAGCCTCTGTGGTTTGAGCCGCAGGCGCAGCGATGATTCGCTGTAGCCAGTCTTGGGCTTCTTCAAATTCGATCCGAGCCACAGCGCAGCGAGCCAGCAAGTAGTCGAACTCGTAGGCTCGTGCAAAGTCGGCATGGTCGCGTTTGGCTTGCAGTAACCACTCTTGAGCTGCCGCGATATTGCGCGCTCGCACGAGCAGTTCACCGCGTCGCAAGGCGATCGCGGCCAACCAGGTAGGCTTGGGGGAGAGCTCAGCGGCCTGTTCGGTCAGCCACTGGAATTGCTCACTGGCCGCTGCGTGTCTGCCAGCGGCAAATAGTGCTTCAGCCAACAGAAAGCGTACAGCCAGCGTTTGTTCGGCTGACAATTCCGCCGCATCGATCTGTTCAAGGATTTCAATCGCTCTCGCCGCGCGCCGCTGTGACAGCTCATGTTCGGCCCAAGCCAGTGGCAATTCAAAATGCAACCGCGTCTGCAGCGTCTCAGAGTCTTGATGTGCCTCCAGAGCCCGCCGTGCGTAGTCCTGCGATTTCTGGTAGTCGCCTGACATTTGATAGCGCCGCGACAGATCACTGGCCACGGCGCAGGTGAACATGGGGGACCTCACCGCGTCGGCCTGGGAAAGTAGGTCTGCTAGCATTGTGAGGCTGTCTTCGCTATCCTCCAGACCTTCGACGATGTGCGCCAACATGGCTGTGGTTTCAGCAGCCAAATTGTTTTGAGCCGAATTCACGGCGGCTCGCTGCTCGATGCGCCAGCTCCAGCGCGACAATACACCGAGCGCAGCCTCGGTTTTTTGCTGTAGCCACAGGCACTCCGCCAAATGGTAAGCAGCCACCTCGGCCTGCTCCCCATCCGCGTGCTCCTGCAACAGTTGCTCGAGCAATTCGCTCGCCCTTGGCAGATCGCGCTGCTCGATGGCAGTGGCTGCCGACTGGTAGAGCTGGCGTACAGACGTGGGCGGCCCCGCAGTCGTCGTCGGATCCAACAGCAGTGCGACCGCTAAGCTCAGAGCGCAAACAAACATAGACACCGATTCGCCTCCTTGCAGACGGTGAGCTGACACTAGTTAGAGCAGGTCGACAAATTCAGCCGACTTTTGTTTATCGACTTTTAGCTGGCAAGTTGGTGAGAAACAAGACAAGCTGGCGATTATCCGGCTGTGAGTGGCTGAAATGAGGCTAATCAATTGTCCCCCACTTGGCTGAATTTGTTTCCTTTGACTGTTCGCTTGTGTATATTTGACCCTGGGTGATTGCACCCTAACCGAAGTCCTTTCAGCCGGAAGGTCGCCTTTGAGCGAGAGACAAATTGAAGATGGCAGCTAGAACTTTGACCCTCCTGACGAGCTTGCTCAGTGTAGCCATGCTGGTGAATCAAGCAGTCTGTCAGGATGGCCCCTTTGGTAGCCCGCAGCCGACCGCTGGACAGGCGGTTCCTGTGCAAGCGGCTCGAAGTAGGCCTGAGGGTAGCGTGCGCCCACAAGGTGCTCAGCCTAGTGGCCAGCAGCCTCCGGGAGCGGAAGCCGCGGCCGGAAGCGGCAAGCCTGGGGGGGACGCGGAGGGCAAGCCGGGGAGCAATGCCGAAAAGGGGGCTGCGGAGAGCGTCGCACCGGTGAAACGAGGTGCCGAGCCACCCAGTCCACCCGACCCCAAGGAATTGGAAGTGGTGCCCGACGCGAGTGGCCTGATCGCTTTTCAATTCCGCAATCAGCCCTGGCCCGATCTGCTGAAATGGCTGGCCGGCGTCTCGCACATGTCACTCGACTGGCAGGAGCTGCCCGGCGATTATGTGAACATCGTCACCCAGCGCAAATATGGCGTTGAAGAAACTCGCGATCTATTCAACGGCCACCTGTTGGCTCGCGGCTATACGCTGCTCGAAAAGGACGGCATGCTGCAGGTTGTAAAAACTGAGCAGATCAATTTGGCCTTAGTTCCCATCGTTGATGCGGTCGATTTGCCCGCCCTGCCCGGCAACCGCTTCGTGCGCACGTCGTTTAAGCTCGATACGCTGATCGTAGGCCAGATTGTCGAAGAATTGCAGCCGCTTAAAAGCCGCAATGGCCAGCTCATCGGCTTGACGGCCACCAATCGACTGGAAGCTGTCGATTCCGTTTCAAATCTGTTGGCTATCAAACGCATTATCGACGACGAACAGTCCGCTGAGGCCATCGACATGTTGGCGCGAGAATTCAAACTGAACCACATTCGCGCGGACGAGGCCAAGCAACAGTTAGAGATTTTCCTGGGGCTCAAGAAGGGGGCCTCCGAACCGGCCAATGCGAACGCACAGATGCAGCAGATGCAACAACAGATGCAACAGCAAATGCAGCAGATGCAACAACAGATGCAGCAGAAGCAACCTACCCAGCCGAGTGCCAGCAAAAGCGACGTCTACTTGGTGGCCAATACGCGACTCAATAGTGTGATTGCCCACGCCCCGCCAGATAAGCTAGCGATCATCGCGGCCTTTGTGCATCGCATCGACGTGCCCGGCGACTCTGCTATGAGCCTGGACATGCTCCAGAGTCGCATGAAGACCTATCGTTTGGCCTCGCTGGATCCCGAGCGTCTGGCGGTCTCGCTGCAAAACATGGACGTCTTGGAACCGAAGACCAGAATAGAGGTCGATAGCAAGAACAAAGCCCTGATTGTGTTTGCCTCCGTGGCGGATCATCTGCTGATCGCACAGGTTATGGAGCGACTGGACGGCAGCGCGCGTGAGTTTGACGTGATCCAACTGCGGCGACTGCTGGCCGAGGATGTGGCGGGGACGATCAACATGATGATGGGGGGCGATGACGAACCGGCTCAGCAGCAGTCGAATCGCTACTCGTATTATCCCTTTGGTCAATCGAGCAACTCTGAAAAGGAAGATCCCACCGATAAGTTCCGCGTGACTGCGAATGTCAATGACAATCAGTTGCTCATTCGCGCCAACACCCAAGAGCGACTGGAGATCAACAAGCTCCTAGTCAAACTGGGAGAGATACCGCCCGAGGGTGGCTCGCGCAGTCCATTTCGCACGATCGACGCGGCGCGTCTGCCGGAAACCTATGAATACCTAGAGCGCATTCAGAAGCAGTGGGCGCTCGTATCGGACGTACCGCTGGTGCTGCCTACCAAGGAGTCGTTTGGCCAAGTTGAGAGTAGCCAAGACGCCTCCAGCAAGGACACACCCGCCGATGAGTCTACTGAAGCGTCGCCCGAGACCCAGACGCAGGGCAAACGCGAGGCTGCTAAAACTAACGAAACTGAAACTACTGAGCCCGCAGCCGACGAGGATAGCGAAAAGCCGCCTGCGAATTCAGCGCGTCCCGACAGCGAACAGATCACTTCCGTCGTGCCACTTGGTAAATTGTCCCAAGTGGTCGTCAAGCACCCTGCTAAAGATACTCCATCTGCGACGCACACGGTCGCCACCCAGCCGGCTGACTCATCCGTGCCTGCTGAAGGCGCTGCCCCTACTGAGTCCACTACCCCGACTGAGTCCACTACCCCGACTGAGTCCACTACCCCTACTGAGTCCACTACCCCGACTGAAGCCTCTACTCTGACTGAAGATCCCAGCGGCGAGCAGCCATTGCAGCCCGCGCAGCCCGGTCCGCCCATTCGCATCGCGCTGGATCCGCAGGGCAACTTGGTGCTGTATTCGGAGAACTTGGAAGCTCTCAACGCTCTGGAAACACTGATGTCCGACGTCGCTCCGCCAGCTAGGCCTTACCACGTCGTAAACGTAAAGCACCAGACGGCTACCTGGATCACCTTCGACCTTGAGGATTACTTCAAAGACTTGGAGGCAGACAGCGATAAAGACCAAGATCCGCGAGCGGCTTACTACAGCTACATTTTCGGAATTGAATCAGGGCAGCCTAAGAAAAAGACGCCAGCCCAACTGGGGCGCAAGCGGCCGCTGCGTTTCATCCCCAATAATGACACGCAGACTATTCTCGTGATCGGTGCCGATGATGACACGTTCCAGACGGTCCAGCGCTTGGTCGAATTGTGGGATGTGCCGGATAAAGTCGATGATAGCCGAGTGCGATACACGCAGATTGTGCGCATCAAATATTCGCGCGCTGAAGAACTGGTCGAAACGCTCAAAGAGGCTTTTCGGGATCTACTGAGTTCCAACGACAAAGCTTTTCAAAAGAAACCTGCCGACGACAAAGGGCGCGAGGCCAACGACACATCGGCCGATTCGTCCTCGGTGACGAGCGAAGGGGGAATGAACTTCAGCTTTTCCGGCAAGGTATCGTTTGGCGTCGACCGCATCACCAACTCCATTCTGGTATCTTCCGAGAAGCAATTGTTGCAGTTGCTCGTCCAGACGATCGAGGAATTGGATCAAGCCGCTCAGTCGAGTGCTGAGATCGAGGTCCATAAAGTCGATCTGGCCGGACAAGAGTCTTTTAGAAAAGCACTCCAAGCCATTCTGGGTCAAGAGGGAAAGCGTCAACCCCCCGCCAGTAAGCCTGGCGATGGACAGCAGCCCGACGGCCAACCACAAAACAATCCAACAGCGGGCGGAGCCAGATCTCCAAATGGTCGCCGGCCAGCTTCAACACAGTGAGTTCACGCCATGCGATGTTGCCTAGTGCTAAGTTTCCTAACGATGTGGGCTCCATTAACCTGCGTCTGCCCGGTGGTCGCAGGCGATGAACTGCGCGTCCTAAAAACGTCGGGCGACGAGTTCACGCTGGAGGTGTTTGACAACTCTCGCACGCTTTCTCAAGCCTTGGCTATCAATGCGACAGGACAACTCATCGGCCTGCGCGAGGTGTCAGACGAAGCGGGCACGCAACTGAGCCAACAGCCGTTCTTTATCGATGGCCAACAGGCGAGCGCAATTCCGTTGCTGGAGGGCTATTCCAATCTGGAGATTAGCGCACTGAGCGACACCGGCTTGGTGGTCGGATACGCCAGTCGTCCGATAGGACACCCGCAAGGGAGTCTGACGGGGTTCGTATGGGACTCGAAGACGGGCAAGATGACGCGGCTGATGCCCGCTGATCGGGACGTGGGTTGCCACGCGCAGAGCATCAGCGCCGATGGCACGCGGATCACGGGTTACACCGCCGGCTCCGAGCCCTCGCGCATGCTCCCCTGCCTGTGGACGTGGAATGCATCCGAGGGCGCTTGGGCCGTCGAGACGCTCGATACCATCCAGGATGTCAATCCTTATATCATGTCGAGCAGCGTTTTGATTTCACCCGACGGCCAGCGCATTGTGGCTTGCATTACCGTGGCCAAGCTGTCCGACCATGTCTACGACAGTTCGCTTCATCAGTGGACACACGTCGATGGCCAGTGGCAGCGAGAATTGTTAAGCGACGAACAGATGTACCTATCGGATATCAACAATGCGGGGCAGATCGCGGGGATCACCACCACACAGCGGGGACGGCGGCCATGTATGGTCGATGCCGCGGGGCAAATCACCCTGATCGATCTGCTGCCCGGCGATGAGTCTGGCGAAGCCCATGGGATCGACGCGGCGGGGACTATCGTCGGTTTTAGCGACGATCCGCCTGGACCACTGGGGGGGCCGCAAGCCTTTGTGTGGCGTCGGGGTGCCACTGCGCCTGTGACGCTTCCTCCGGGTACTACAGCTAGCATGGCCTTTGACATTAACGACGCGGGGCAAATTGCTGGCTTGGTGGACGTGGTCAGGACAGCTCCGGCCGAAAAGCCGCAAACGCCCCCCGAAAAGAGCTCCGCCACGGATCTAGACAGGGACGATGGCACTGCGGAGGTGGCAACTACCAGTGCCGTAGATGAAGCATCCGTCCAGACGCTCGCTTTTCGCTGGACGCCCAAACCGGGCAGTAAATAAAACAACCCCGCTCGGGAGTTGCTCGTAAATAAATAATAAATGTGCGAAGTTGCCTATTTGTGATGCTGTACTTTCATAGCTCCATTCGTCATCTTGCACCTTGCCTTTAGCGGCATAGCCGCGGACTTTTTTAGCCTGGGGTGGAGCGCTGGCGAGTGTCAGCGAGCCAAGCGCAACCCCAGGAAACCGTGCATCTGCCACCCCGCATCATCTTTTTTGCATCGGCGACCGAGAACGAGACTCGACCAGCGCGCGGCACGCCTTCGAGGTCGTAACTTGTGTACACTCGACGATGGAATGTGTGGCGCGATTTTGGATGGGAATTGACGTGAGCTTGGTGGATGCCTTCGACCACATGCACTCAGCCTGTCGGCGCTGGGGGTGTTGCGGACTCGGCATTTGTCAAGTTTGCATCTCTATTGACTTTGTTTGGCCTATTGCGGTAGCTTTTGGGCGTTCTCGACGAACTATCCGCCAATTTACTTTCCAATCCAATCGGTCAAGGATGGCCAATCATGCTCGGAACTAACCCGCTCGTCTCGGCCCCAGCAGCAACCTCTTGCGTTTTGGACGCAACGGACAAAGCCGCTTTCCCTGTGCCATTGCTGGATGTGAGTCGCGGGAACAATCCCCTGCGCGACGAAATCGTGCAAGCTCTGGCGGACGTCTACGACAGTGGACGTTTCTTGCACGGCCCCCAAGTCACTCAACTGGAGGACGAAGTCGCCCGCCTCAGCCGCACGCCGCACGCAGTCGGCTGCGCCTCGGGTAGCGACGCGTTGCTGCTGGCCTTGATGGCTCTAGATATTGGCCCTGGAGATGAAGTGATCGTCCCCAGCTTTACGTTCTTTGCGACGGCCAGTTGCGTACACCGTTTGGGAGCGAAGATTGTCTTCGCAGATATCGACCCACGCACGTACAACATTGATCCCGCCGAGATCGAGTCCAAAATTACGGATCGCACGCGAGCCATCATTCCCGTCCACCTGTTCGGCCAAGCGGCAGCCATGGATGTTATCTGCAAGCTCGCTGATGGACACCACATACCAGTTATTGAAGACGCCGCTCAGGCGATCGGAGGCGCCTATCATGGCCGCCCACTGGGCAGTTGGGGGCAGATGGGATGTATCAGTTTTTATCCGACCAAAAACCTGGGTGGCTTGGGAGACGGTGGCATGCTCACCGTCCGCGATGACAGCCTGGCTGACCGCCTGCGATTGCTGGCCGGCCACGGCATGCGGCCTCGCTATCATCACTCTGCCGTAGGTATCAATAGCCGACTCGACACGCTGCAAGCCGCCGCGCTGCTAGTTAAGATCCGCCACTTGCAGGCCTACACCACTGCTCGTCAAGACAACGCCCAACGCTACTTAGAATTGTTTCAACAAACGGGCCTAGTTGATAGTCAAGGACAAGGTCCGATCGGGCTGCCGTATCACGATCCCGCCGCCTTCCACGTCTGGAATCAATTCAGTCTGCGAATTGGCCAGGGCAGACGCGATCACTTGCGCAGCTATCTTCAGGAGCGACAGATCGGCTGCGAGATCTACTATCCCATTCCATTGCATCAGCAGGAGTGCTTTCGCGACTGCGAATTCGCCACTGGAAGCCTGCCGCATACCGAGCAGGCTGCCGCAGAGATACTGCATTTGCCCATCTACCCTGAGCTGACCAGCGTCGAGCAAGAGCAAGTCGTCGCGACGATCGTCGGCTACTACCGCGACGTTTGACTGTAAGCAGGTGTGCGGTTGCAACGCGGTGCTTATAATGAGGCATCTGCCGAGTAATTACCAAAACATTGCAATGGGCCATTGCCAACGGGCCATTGCCCATGGGAAGCGCTGAAGATGACGGTACGCACGACCTTTGGAACCCTGCTGTTTGTCATCGCGAGCGCCACGTGGGCGGTTGCGGCTGAGCCTAGTACGATCGCAACGCCCGTGCGCCAGGGGCCGCGGCCGGTTAATGCTGCCAGCCATGGGGTCGGACAATTGCTCCCCGATGGAAGCTTGATCGATCTTTCAGGTAATCCGCATCGGCTCAGCCAACTCGCCAAGTCGCACCAGGCTGTGGTCATCGCTATGACCAGTACAAGTTGTCCGCTGAGTAAGAAGTACTTGCCGACGCTGGTAGACCTGTCCCGGACATCGGGCGACGATGTGGCCTGGTTGATCGTCAATCCAATCGCCACGGACAAGCCGGACGCTATGTCCGCAGCGGCCAAGCGCTTTGAGAGCGATGGTGATGCCGGCGGAGGTGAAGCGGCCGCCAGCGATGTCATCTACGGCCACGATCCCCAAGCAGAGTTCGCGGCCCGCATCGGCGCGCTGACGACCACTGACGTAATCGTTGTCGATCGCTCCCGCACCGTGGTCTATCACGGCGCCATCGACGATCAATACGGATTTGGATATTCTTTGGAAGCCCCGCGACAGCGCTATTTGGCTGACGCGCTGGCAGCCATGAAGTCGGCACGCGCACCGCTGGTAGCAGCCACCGAAGCTCCCGGTTGCACGCTGGCGACCAAGTCGCGGCCGAGCATCAGCCACGATCTGACCTATCACAATCGCATCTCGCGCATCGTGCTACAAAACTGCATCACTTGTCATCGCGACGGAGGGGCGGCACCATTCGAGTTGACAACGCTCGACGACGTCCGCGCCCACGCCGGCATGATCGAGCAAGTGGTCGAGCGCGGTATCATGCCTCCTTGGTTCGCCAACGACGCAATCGGTGATAAATCCGTCGATGGCCTATCGCCCTGGTCGAACGATCGTTCGTTAGCAAAAGATGACAAGCGTGACCTGTTGAATTGGCTCGCTGGAGAAATGCCCGCTGGCGATTCCGACGATGCGCCACTCCCCCCCCAGTTTGTCAGCGACTGGGAGATTGGAACGCCCGATGCCATTTTTCAGTTTGATGAGCCACAAGCAGTCAAAGCGACGGGTGTCATGCCGTACAAAGACGTGGATGTACAAACCGATCTTGCCGAGGATAAATGGGTACAAGCCATCGAGATCAAGCCGGGGGAGCGCAGCGTAGTGCATCATGTGCTGGTCTTCGTGCAAGGCGACGGAGAGGTACACAGTGATCGCACGGGCTTCTGGGGCATCTATGTGCCGGGCAACAGCGCATTGGTCTACCCAGATGGTTTTGCCAAGCGGCTACCCAAACATGCAAAACTCCGCTTTCAAATGCATTACACGCCTAACGGGACAGCCACAACCGATCGGACCAGCATTGGATTGGTGTTTTCCAAACAGCCTCCCCAGCATGAAGTCCGCGTGGCTGGGATTTTCAATGACAAGATCAGCATTCCCGCCGGAGCAGAAAACCATCAGGAAATCGCTAACTTGCCAATACCCGCAGAAGCCCGCCTGCTGGGTTTGCTACCGCACATGCACTTGCGTGGCAAGGCGGCGCGCTACGAATTGATTAGCGCAGGCAAGACAACAACGCTCTTGGATGTGCCGCATTACGATTTCAATTGGCAGTTGCTGTATCGCTACCGCGAGCCGCTGCCGGTGCAAGCTGGCGACAAGATTCGCTTCACTTCGTGGTACGATAATAGCGTCAACAACCCCGCCAATCCCGACCCGACCAAGACGGTAGGCTGGGGACCACAAACCTATGATGAGATGCAAGTCGGCTACGTCGAGTACTACTTGCCGGGAGTTGTTCCGGGGGATGCGGCCCGTGATCTCGTCACATCCAGCGGAGGAGACGATCGCGAAAAGCGCAATGCGGCTCTGTTCCGGCGGCTCGACGTGAACGGTGACGGGGTGATTTCCAAGGCGGAAGTGCGTCAGCGGATGCCCGGCAACGAAGAGGCCGCTGGCCCAGTTTTCGACCGTTTGGACGAAGACCACAATGGTGAGCTGACGCGCGAAGAGCTGATGAAGTTCTAAGCTCGCTGTAGAATGTAGGCTCGCGGGAAGTGGGACGTCTTGAGAGGAACCTGCGTCTCTCGCTACCGGTGCGGTAGACTAGTCATTAGTTATTGGTCATTCGTCATTTGCTATCGATACTGCCTCAGCGTCATCTGTTTGCAACACCCGACTGCAGAACTAAACAAATGTGGCGTTCTTGGGGGCGAGTCTACGAGTGCAGACTCTTGCGTAACAATCCATCGTTAAAAGCGGTCCATCATGAAAGTAGCTAGCATGAATCACTCGTCACAGTTAGATCGCTTGCGCGAGCTACCTGCTCTGGCGGGCCTGTGCTCGCTTGAGCAAGCGGTTTCGCAGACAGTCGCCAGGCCCAATGGAGACCCGGCCTGGAGTGTCGAGCAGAGCGCGGAGCGTCTCAAACGGCTACATTATGTTTTGAAGCGAGCCGCGGAAGCGTTCACCGCCTGGATACCTTCGGAGCCGATCTATGAACTGAAGATGCTCTTCAGCCACCATGCATATCTATGTGCGGAGCAAGTCACTTTGATTCGACGGCGCGTCTCGGAGATGCGCGAGCCACCTTTGGGACTCGACCGCATTCCGCACGCGGGGCTCCAGCAATTGCTCGACGAAATCATCGCCGCGCCCGACAGCCAACAGCGATTGTGGGGGATGTATAGCGTGGCCCTCCCCGCCCTGCTCGACGCGTGCGCTCGCCTTCAACAGGACGCCCATCCGCTGGCCGATGCGCCCAGCGTGCGAGTCGCCAAGCTGATCCAGTTTGAGATGAGCGAAGCGTTGAGGGTGGGACAAGCGTGCATTGCAGCATTGGTCGATGATGGCCAGCGAGCGGAGTACGCGCAATGGTCCGCGGAGCTGCAGCAGTGTTTGACCGCCGCCGGCGCACTCGACGGAACTCAGCCAACCAGCCATGTTGAGCTGCCCGGCGCTAGATATTCACGCATGCCCTATGAGTTTTCTAGCGCACCGCAGCGCGACGAGCGGTTCCAAGATTCGTTCAATGCAGGGGTCAATCCCGAAGCGTTTTTGTACGACCCGCAGTTCTCGCCGCAAGACAAGACGCTGATGATGCACTATAAGCGTCTGCGAGAATTGGATGTGCCGGAGATGATGGCTAGCATCTTGGTCGAACTGCGCGAGCAGGAACCGTGGGAGTTTCATTACGAAATGACTCGGCAACTGTGGGACGAGGCGCGGCATGCCATGATGGGCGAAGTAGGTTTCGCCGCTTTAAAATTGGATTGGACAAAAATCCCTATCAATTTTACTTGGTCCCGAAACCTCAATTCGCAGCTCGACGCCCGCGAGCGGCACGGGGTGCTGTTCTTTATCGAGCAGGGATTGATGCCGCGCACCGGCAAGCGCTTTGAATGGGAAGTCGGATTGGCCAGCGGCGAACCGTTATCCGCCTTGTTCCAAGACTTTGATTGGGCGGACGAAGTGCTGCATGCGCAGATCGGGCGACGTTGGTATGTGCCTCGCTACGATTCGCTCAACCAAGCCTTGGCCTATGGGGACACGTGCTGGAGCAAGGTCCTCAGCCATTGGCGCGAGTATCGAGAACAAGGCCTGACCGAACATCGAAATTGGTGGCCGGAGATCTACCGGCAAGCGTGCGAGCGGTGGGGCAAAACTCCGGATCCTGCCGCGTTGGCTTTCGCAGAAACCTACGAGAACTCGCGCGCCGATCTGCAGAAGCTCTCGTAGCGGCCTGTTAGCGGCGCATGAAGATGTTGGATTTGCGCGGGGCGATGGCAGCCGGAGTGGCGTGCGAGCTCTGATCCTGCAAGGCTAGTTCAGCGTGGTCATGGTGGGTGGCACTCTGATCGTGCGCTGATTTGGCCGCCGCATTCCAACTGGGTTGGATCTGTAGAGTCTGTGGGGGCCGCACCGTTTGTGGTGCTGTCAAACTGCTGGGGTCGGGATCGACTTGGCTCAATTGCAGTTGATAGTCCTGGTCGGCGCTGGCCGAGGCGATGCGCGTCACGATCTCGGCAAATTCACGACGCGTGCCGTCGTCGATGCGGTCCAGACGCATGACCAACGCCTGTGCGGCTGATGGATTCGTCTGACAGACTTGCGAGATTTGTGAAATGAACTTGGCTGTCTCAATGAAATTGTAGTCAGCCGTTTTGCCGACAAAGGGGCCGATGGAACGCGTCAGTAGATCGGCGCCCAAATTGTCCACTTTCAAAAAGACATCCATGGTGCCGATAATGGCTTGGTTAGCACTACCGGGAGGCTGGTCGACGGTGCGTAGCAGCGAAACGCATCGTCCAGTTACTTTGCGCGGCACCATCGTTCCTTCATAGGAACCGCTGCCGACATAGACGTGGAGATTATTGTCCGAGTAGACCAGATCGCATTTGCAGATGGTGCCTACGCCATCATCCGCCATAAAACTACTTGGACTAGTTCGCTTGGCGGTGACTTTGGTGATCCCCATGACTTCCCAGATATTGACCATCACTTCGGGACGTCGGACCAGGAACTTAAACATCTGGGGATCGCAGGCGATTTGCTGCGTCGGCATGCGGCGGAAATAGCTGGGGTTTTCCAGCACCGCCTGCACATCTTGGCTAATGCTCGGATGCAGCTTGTGGAGAGGTACTCCGCGGGCCGCTTGCTGTCGCACCTCGCGCGATGAAACCCCTTCGGGGGCAGCCAATTCGGCTGCCGAACTATGGTGCGTGGGCAGCGCCACCATGCTGGCACAGGTGCCGACAATCACACACAACGTCAGAGCGAATCGCATTGAGAAGCCGGTGCACTTCACCTAGATCACCTCGACAGTAAGGAATCATGATGTGTCCACCATGCGTCTCCCCTTTTAATCGGCACCTTCAGGCTTGGTTCGTAAGCCCAAATCGCGCGCGGAGCCTGGAATCTATGGCGGTTGCTCTTGAGTTAAATTGAGAAATTTGCGAGAAGAAGTAGTGTCCGCTTTGATTCAACGCTTACCACCCCCGCTTCCCCAACCCGAGCAGCAAACCCTTGGAGCGACTCGATCTCACATTCCGAGCCGAACCAGCCCGGCGGCCCATCGCTAGCCTTGCGCTAGGCTGGTGGTTATGGTGCCTGATCGGCTTGGCTGCTGGATTCGGAGTTTGGTGGGGTGGTAGACATTATTTGACCATGCGTTTGAGCGATCAATTGGCCACCGCGCAATCTCCCAGCGATGCGTTCTTAGCGCTCGAGGGTCTGTTGATGCTCGATTCGAACGCTACGTTAGAAATTGCACGAGGTTTGCAACACCCCAATACGCAGGTCGCACGCACGGCCTATCGCACCTTGGATGCCCAAATCACTGGCTGGTCCCAGTTGCAGTCCTCTATTGCCGCCGCTCGCATGCGGCTGCTGGCCCAGCGACTGTGTGAACTTCCCGAGACGACTCCGACGGACAATCTGATATTAGCAAGTAGCTTAGCCTCGCGCATTTTCAGCTTGTGCCTCGAGCTGGACGATCCGCAGTTGGCTCCCGTCATGGCGGCTTGCGATTCCGTATTTCAACGAGTTGGCAGATCGGCGGCGAGTTCTCCGGCACCTACTATATCGCCCGTGCAGGTCGCATCCAACGTCGTCAGTAGCACCGAGCTGGAAACGCTCGGCCTGCAGATCAACGCCCTGCGGCCATTGCAGTCGCTAACGCAATCGAGCCCTTCGTCGGCCACATCATCCGACCATGCGGGACTAGTGCCTGGCATTGCGCCACGCGAGGTGCTGCACAGTTCCAGTAGCACACCGACCGCCAACGTGCAATTCCTGACTGCGTCCTCGGCCCCACAGCGGGTGCCTGACAAGCAGACGCTGATCCGCGAGGCAGACATGGATCGCCCCGCATCTGCGTCTCTCTCAGATGCGTCCGATGCGGAGTTCTCGCTCACTGACGCGGCGGGATCGCTCAATGACACAGCGAATGGGGAGACGGCGGCACCGAGTCCTGCGCCTTCGCTGGTGCACGGACCAGCCAGCATCCGCAGCAAGCCGCTCGTGGAGATGCCCAGCCCACGGACGGACGTCGACCTGGACTCGATTCAGCAGCTCGATATAAATACGCTGGTCCGATTGCTCCCCAGCCGACAACCGCGAGTTGCGCAAGCCGCTGCGCTGGCCCTTCGCTCCAAGGGATTTCCCGATGACCGTCTGGAACTCGCCTCGCAGCTAGCTACCAGCCCGCCATTGGAACGCATTCGCATCCTGCAATCGATCGCCACCAACCCCAATGTAGAGCCACGACCATGGCTATTGTGGATGGCTGAAATCGGCGAAGTGGAGGTCAAGCAGCAAGCCATCGGGCTGCTGAGCTCGATGGCCCAAGATCTAAGTATGCAGCAAGACCTGCGGCGTCTGCTCGCCCAGGAAAGTGACGAAAGCGTGGCCGGGGCCATTCGCCAAGTATTGGTCGCCCGCCGCACGAGCTCTCGCTAAGTGGGCTCGAATCCCGTAGGCTCGTAACGAGCCTAGGTGTGATGAATGTGCCAGGTAAATACGAGGTTCAAGTACGCGTACTAAATTCATAGCGGTCGAATTCATAGCGGTCGAAAATGTCACTTCCTCCTCAACTGCCTCTGGTCCTTCAACAGAGCTTATGCATAAGCTGCACAGAGCGACGCTTGATAACTAGTGGCACGGGGTCCACATTCCTGCTGTGCCAGCGAGGCGTGCGGCAGCCGGAATGGCCCAAATATCCCGCGCAACCCGTCCACCAATGCCCACACTTTCGGGGT
>CAKQNH010000034.1 GCA_934255105.1 uncultured Pirellulaceae bacterium | reverse complement strand
TGGGATAAGCTTCCAGCTTGTCAGCCGTGGGATAAGCTTCCAGCTTGTCAGCCGTGGGATAAGCTTCCAGCTTGTCAGCCGTGGGATAAGCTTCCAGCTTGTCATCCGTGGGATAAGCTTCCAGCTTGTCAGCCGTGGGATAAGCTTCCAGCTTGTCACCCGTGGGATAAGCTTCCAGCTTGTCATCCGTGGGATAAGCTTCCAGCTTGTCACCCGTGGGATAAGCTTCCAGCTTGTCACCTAGCAACCACTCTCAAAACGCAATCCATAAGCTCATCCCACTTTTTGCCCACCTACGTCTCACGTGGCCTATGGTCCGCGATAGCTATCGGCTCATCAAACTCGAAATACTGAGGATGAGACCGCATGTGCTTCAAGGCCGCACCGGGGTTGTAATACTCAATGCCCTGCGATTCATACCCAAAGACCGGTGCGTGTGTATGGCCAAAATAAATCCGCTCAACTGGAATTTCGGAAGCGGCAGGCAGCGTGCCGAGGAGCGTGTTTAAGCGTTTACACGTCGGAGTGGGGCGATGCCGCAGCAGTGGCACCAGCTTGTGCAATCGCATGGCCACTACCCCATCGTAGAGACCATGCTTGAACTCCGTTTGAGGTTGTTCATGATGGAATTTCGCACGATAGTTGCTCAGGTTCCCGCGTGCATCCAAGATGTCACCGTGCAAGAAGAGCGAGTTGCCGATCTGGAAATGGTGCGGATACCACTGAAAACGCTCGTCGCGCTCGGCCAACTGCTGAAGCAAATTCAGAAATTCGGGATGGCTGTCGTGATTGCCGGGAATAAAACGCACGTGGGCTTGGCCGGTTCGCTCGAGCAACTCCTCCAACCACTCCACGGCCGCGGCCAGGGTCTTTTCGTGGCTCCCGCGGATGCTCCAGCGAAAATCGAAGATATCTCCTCCGAGCACGATGTAGCGATCGCTGCCTTGCGTCTCCTCCAAGATCTTCGGAATATCCGCCGCGTCGCTGCGTGGACTGAAGAGATGCAAATCGGAAACGAAGACACCACCACTGGCTGCGCCTATAATCTCGGTGTGGGGTTCGTTCATGCGGCTAATAAATTCTCTGAATAGTGGATACAATCTCGATATAATACGAGCCTAGGCAGTATAAAACACTTTGGACTTGGGGATAACGTGGGTAACGGAGACAACTTTCAGCACGCGCCAGCGGTCGACGATGACGAAGCGGTGCTGCGCCGACTGAGCGCAAGCTTGCAATCCATTCGCGTTGAGCTCGCCAAAATCATTGTGGGCCAAGAGGACGTGATCGAGCAACTGCTAATTGCACTCCTAGCGGGCGGCCACTGTTTACTAGTCGGCGTACCGGGGCTGGCCAAGACCCTGATGATCTCCAGCTTGGCCAAGTCGATCGCGCTGGACTTCCGACGTATTCAGTTTACCCCGGATCTCATGCCAGCCGACATTACTGGGACGGAAGTCATCCAAGAGGATCGCAGCAGCGGACATCGTGAATTCCGCTTCATCCCCGGCCCGATCTTCGCCAATGTCATTTTAGCCGACGAGATCAACCGCACGCCACCCAAGACTCAAGCCGCACTATTAGAAGCGATGCAGGAAAAGCAAGTCACTGCGGGTGGCCGGCGGCACGCCCTCCCCACTCCCTTTTTTGTGCTAGCCACACAAAACCCGATCGACCAAGAGGGGACCTATCCCCTGCCCGAAGCACAGCTCGATCGCTTTATGTTTAATGTGCTGGTCGACTATCCCAGTCGAGCTGATGAATTGGAAATCGTCTTGCGCACCACCTCGGACGAGCAAGCTGAACTGCAGACGCAGATCTCCGGCGAGAATCTATTGGAGTTGGCTCATGTTGTGCGGCGGATTGCGATTACCCCCGCCTTGGCGCTCGTCGCCACGCAGATTGCCAGATTGACCCGCCCCAGCGATGAACAAGCCAGCGAGCGAGTACGGCGCTGCGTGCGCTGGGGAGCCGGCCCACGGGCTAGTCAGTACATGGTGCTGGGTGCCAAGGCGCGTGCCGCCCTGCACGGCAGCCCTATCCTCCGTCGCGAGGATATTGCCGCCGTGGCACCACCGGTGCTACGGCATCGCATGAAGCTCAATTTTCAAGCCGAAGCCGAAGGCACCACCGTCGAGCAGATCATCGAAGAGATCATTAAAAACGTCGACCACACTCTCCAAGACGGCAGTTCGCGTGAGCAAATCGCAAAAGTACTTCGACCCTGAGACGCTGGCGCGCATCGGCCCACTGGGTCTTCGCGCCCGCACGCTAGTCGAAGGACTGGTCGCGGGCCTGCACCGTAGCCCCGTCCGCGGCCACTCCATCGAATTCGCCCAACACCGTGAATACGTCCCCGGCGATGACCTGCGACAAGTCGACTGGAAAGTCTACGCGCGGAGCGACAAATACCATCTCAAACAGTACGAAGACGAAACCAGCCTCACGTGCTACTTGCTGGTCGATCACAGCGAGAGCATGCTGTACGGCCAACGTGGACTCCAGAGTGAGCCGGGCAAGACTGCCAACGGGTTGAGCAAGCTACAGTACGCACAGCTCATCGCCTTCAGTTTGGCATACCTAATCATCGAGCAACGCGACTTTGCAGCCCTGCTGACCTTCTCCGACGGCATTGATGATTGGCTGCCACCGAGCGGCAGCCCAGCCCAATTTGAAGATATGATCAGCGTCATGGAGCGGGCCAGCCATCACCCCAAGACGGACTTAGCCAATGTGCTGCAGCAAGCCAGCCAGCGCTTGGCTCGCCGCGGCTTGGTGGTCCTGATCAGCGACCTGCTAGACGACGTGCAAGCGGTGCTCAAATCATTGCGACTTCTGCGATTGATGGGGCACGACGCACTGCTGATCCATGTGCTCGACCGCGACGAAGTCGACTTCCCCTTTGATTCTATGGCCCGCTTTGAAGGCTTGGAGAATCAACCGCATGTGATCGCCGATCCGCGACTGATCGCCCAAGCCTATCGCCAAGCAGTGAAAGAATTCTGCCAACAACTGGAAGTCGGCTGCCGCCAAATCGATATCGATTACTTTCGTGTGTTGACCGACGAATCGCTAGCCGCCTCGCTGCCCAGCATCCTGGCCACACGCTCCATGCGAGGGCTGTGACCAATGTTAATCGCCGTAGCTGGATTTGCCAGCGGCTGGATGTTGTTGTGGGGCTTGGCGGCGGCCATACCCATCCTGCTGCACTATCTCTACCGCCGCCGACAGACGTTGATTCGCTGGGGCGCGATGCGCCTGCTCTTGCAGGTCATCGAACGCGAAGCCAAGCGAGTGCGTTTTGAGCAGTTGATACTGCTGATCATCCGCACGCTGGTGCTGATCGTACTGGCGATCGCATTGGCGCGTCCATTTTGGACCGCCGACGATGCGGCCGCTGGCAATGAACCTGCCCAGCCGCCAACGAACTGGATTCTGGCGATCGACGTCTCCTATTCGATGGGCTATCGCGTGGACAACGAAACGCGTCTGCAAGCGGCCCAGCGGCGAGCCGTAGAGATCATCCAGGCGACTAAACCTGGTGACCCCATCGCGCTAGTCGCCTTGGGGCAGCCCGCTCAGGCCACCATAGCAACTCCATCCTACGATCGCTCGGCGGTGATCACCGAAGTGGAGCGACTGTCGATCAACGATGCCGGGTTCGATGTCAGTGGTGGTTTGCAATTGATCGAAGACATTGCCCAGCGCATCCAGCGCGACCCACAGCAAGCCGGTCGGGTCCGCGTGCTGATACTCAGCGACTTTGGTGCCGACCACTGGCAGCCGGCGATCGACGGCCCTCTGGCTAAGCGTCTGCGCAAGCTGGGAGAGAAGCTGCCTATCGAGTATGAATCGTTGGCCGACAGTCAAACTAAAAACTTGGCGGTCACCGCCGTGCAACCGGCCAGCAGTCGCGTACTGGCCGGCCAAACGATTGAGGTCGACGTCAGCGTGGCCAATTACAGCGATGCGAGCGCCGTTGACTTGCCCGTGCAGCTAGCCATCGATGACCATACGGTAGCATCCCAACGCATTGACATTGCGGCCCAGGGGGTGCAGACCGTGCGATTCAGCGTCGCCCCGACTACGCTGGGGCTGAGCGTGTTGGCTGCATCGATACCCAATGATCCGCTGCCAGTCGACAATCGACGAATGCAAGTCATCGACGTTCGCGAGGACTACGATGTGTTGTTTGTCGAACAACAGGCCGGCGATGCTCGGATCCTACAACTCGGCTTGCGGCCCGACGGAGGGAGCAACGCAATGAACGCCGCAGAGGCTCCCCTGGCGCGCAGCGCGGCAACCGTTTCAGTGCTCGAGCTGTCGACGCGTGCGCTGGAAGATTGGCAAGTCATCGTGCTGTGCGATCTGGTCCAATTGCGAAGCGCGGATTTCGCAAGGCTCGAGCGCTTCGTGCAACAAGGTGGAGCGCTAATCTGCTTGTGGGGCCCACGCACCACCGCCGCGGCTTGGAACGCTCAACCCCAAATGCCCGAATTGCTGGGCTTCCGCTTGCTAGAACCCTCTGCAGAGCAGGATTGGCAGATCGATCCGCTCGGCTATCGCAGCCCCCTGGTAGCACCTTTTATCGGCTTCCCCGACGCTGGCCTTTTGACCACTCCGATCTTCCGCTATTGGAAAATTGATCCATTAACGTCTGAGAACTCAATGCGTAAGTCAGACGCGACCAACACAAGGTCAAGCGATGCGGCGTCCGATGCTTGGCAAGTCGACTTGGCGACCACCGATGGCGATCCATTAGTAGTCAGACATCGTGTGGGCGCCGGCATGGTGACCAGTTTGCTCTCTGCACCTCAAACGGGCTCCAGCCAGGCACATCCCTGGAATGCCATGGCGGCCTGGCCCAGTTTTGTCCCACTCATACAGCGGTTGGTGCAGACGGCGATGGAGCCGAGCGTGGCCAACCACAGCGTGCTAGCCGGGCAACCGCTGCTCGGCAGACGGCAACCGGCCCAGAAAGTCAACTCTGGCCTGCAGACTGTAACGATCACCAAACCAGACGGCAGCGACACGCAGTTGGCGGTCGAGGATACGCGCGCAGGCGCGCCCGTCCCATGGATCTTTACACAGACCCAGCAAAGTGGTTTGTACTGGGCACAATATGATAGCGATGACCAACCGCAACCCTTTGTCGTCAACGTGGACGGAACCGAAAGTCAATTGCATTCGCTGCGCGTAGACCAATTGCCGCAGTCGACGGCCACGCTGCCGCTAGCCTCAAACACTCCACATACTCGTTCGCAGATCGCGCACACCAGCTCTTGGCTGGCCCGCAGTTGGTTGATCGTTTTGGGTATTCTGCTATTGGCTGAATCTTGGTTTGCCTGGGCTATTGGAAGACGTAGCGGATGAATGAAACCCCAACTACGCAAAATACCGTAGAGTCGATCCTTCACATCGCGTGGATGATTCCACTGTGGTTGGTTGTCGTGTTAACGCTCGGCCTAGCTGCCATGGTGTTGTGGCTCTATCTGTGCGAACGCGGCCAGGCGGCACGCGTAACCCGTTACTTACTAGCGGCGATTCGCTTCACCCTGCTGATGCTGGTGCTGTGGATGTTGACCGGCTGGAGCTGGTTACGTTTTCAGAGCGAACAGCCCGAACTAATCGTGGTGCTGGATCGTTCGGCTAGCATGGACACTCGCGACGTTTCCTCCGGCGACAATACGCCAAGTGAAGCAGCTTCCAAAACAGAAGTTAACTCGCGGTGGAACAGCACGGTCGAACTGTTCGATTCACTCAGCCAGCGGCAGCGCGAGCGTCTGCAACAGCAGTACCAACTGCGATGGTTCACTGTGGCGGAAACGCTCGAGCCACTTCCTGTCACCCCAGACAGCGACTGGGGCTCTCTAACAGAGGTGGCCGCCGATGGCACCAGCAGTCGGTTGGGGGACGGGCTCGTACGAGTCATCCAGCGCCAGTCAGGCAAAGGGACCGCAGCCATCATTTTCGTCAGCGACGGTATCAACACCACCGGATCTGAGCTGAGTGAAGCGGCCAAGGCGGCTCGCCGAGCTGCCATTCCCATCGTAACCGTCGCTGTGGGTAAACAAACGGAGCTGCCCGACCTGCGCTTAGCGGATCTGCTGATCGACCGCGACGTCTACTTGGGTGATCAAGTCACTGCTGAAGTGTCGGTGATCGCCAGCGACGTCCCCAATGCTCAAACGCGCATCGTGCTGCGCGATCAGTCTACCGGAAAAATTTTAGATGAAACGCAAGTCGCAATCTCGGGAGAACAGCGCCAGGTTACAGCCCGCCTGAGCTTTGTTCCCGAACGAGCCGGCGAGATGTCGCTGCGCATCGAAGCGGACGCGATCCCAGGCGAACAGGAACTAGACAATAACTTTGTCGATGAAACGATACGCGTGCAAGACAAACTGATCCGAGTTCTGCTGGTCAGCGACTCTCCCAACTACGAATACCGCTTTCTAAAGAACTTCTTGGAACGCGCCACGCAGCACGATTCATCGACCACCGCTAGCTTCGAACTGCTAACAGTGCTGCAGGATGCAGACCCCTTGTTTGTCGAACAAGACAAATCCGCTCGACGTCTGGTCCCCACCCAACCCGAGCAGATCAATCAGATCGATGTGTTTGTGTTGGTTGACTTCGACCCACAGTTGCTCAGCCAGATTTCGCAACAAGCAATCGTAGATGCCGTCTTGCAGCGCGGAGCGGGCTGCATATTCGTCACTGGGCATGGCAGCCTAGCCAGGCGGCTCGAGGGCTGGCCGCTGGCCAAGCTGTTGCCCGTCGAGAGCAGTTCCATTGGCACCGTAGCAGCCACGACTCATGCTGCGCCTGAATCACTATTTTGGCAACCCACGACTCTAGGGCGCAACGCCCTCCCGATGCAACTCGCCTCATCGACCCCCCAGTCGCTGGCCGTTTGGCAGCGGCTGCCGCATTTCTCCAGCTTGGCTCGTGTCGAGAAGCTCAAAGAGGGTGCGCAGGTGCTGGCTCAAGCCAGCGATCGACAAACTACTATGGAGAGCCCACTGCTGATCACGCAGTTTGCCGGGGCTGGACGCAGCGCACTGCAAGCGACCGATGAGACCTATCGCTGGACCAGCTACCTGGGATCAGACCTCTACCATCAACGCTATTGGGGGCAACTGCTACGTTGGTTGAGCCGTGGCAAGCTCAGCAGCGATGCAGCGCCGGTTGAATTGTTGATCGAGCCCAAGCAAACCGCCGTTGGTCAACCTGTCCGCTTTCAGGTCAGACTAGGTGGCGAACTGACCACCGATGGCAGCCCGCAAGAAGTTGAACTGGCTATTGAGGGAGGCAGCGGACGCGATCGAACATTTAAGCTGACGCGCATTGCCCAGTCACCGCGCGACTACCAGTTGATCATCGGCGATTTGCCGCCGGGCAGCTATCGTGCGCGAGTGCTGCGTCCAATCGTGGATGCCTCTCCCAGCGAGGAGTTCACCATTACTGCGCCACCGGGCGAGCAGGCTGTATTGCGCACCAACGTCGACGGCATGCGAGAACTGTCACAGCAGTCGCGTGGAAGAGCCTACACAGAAGCGGACGCAGCACGTCTGTTCGATGAACTTCCCGCAGGCAAACCCACGCGATTGGGAGCCCTCCCCTCGCAGCCCATATGGAACGCATGGTGGGTCCCTCTGCTCTTCATCGCACTGATCACCACCGAATGGATCATCCGCCGCAAATCGCACATGCTATGATTCAATGTCGGCTCGCAACTCTATGTAGGCTCGTAACAAGCACCGCGCACTTACGGCACGGGCAGCGCGTCTGCTTATACCCCACAATTTTTCGTGAGCCTTTTCTCCATCGATTTTCTTGCACTAGCTCTGCTCGCACTGGATCCTCTCCCTCTGGGAGAGGTCGAGCCTAAGCGAGGGAGAGGGCAAGCGAAATCAATGTCTTTTAGCCACCACAAGTTTCGCTTCACAGCAACCTATTCGGCGATATGCCGGTATCTGTTGGTACATGCAGACGCGGCGCATTGATCACTCGTTTCGGTCTGCCGTAACTGCACTGCGCTGGTTACGAGCCTACAACGCAGCGTTTGTTACGACCCTGAAATACAGCCGTACCGATGGCTGCAAACTAAACGATTCGTCCTCTTCCTTAACCACCGCCGTCAGCACGACGTTTTCGTAGAGCTCGGCCAGTGGCAACTGGTACTGAACTTCAGGCGAGGGGGTAATCGAAGAAAAGCCGCTATAGACCTCACGTATGAAATCGCCGTCCGCGCGACGATAGACGACTGTCGAAAACGAAGATTGTTCAACGAGCAGGTAGACTTGCAGTGATGGCAACGACAAGTACGCTTCACGCTTTTCCTGCTCGTCGGTGCGCCGCGTCGACTCCGAAATCACCTCGATGATCACGACCGGCTGGTCTTGAAACGTGTCGTGGCTAGGATTGAGGTTGCAGGCGACTAAACAAACGGGGTAATAGAACCGCGTCCCCCGTCCCTTTTCCACGCGGACTTTCGTATCCGAATTATAAACCTGGCAAGGCTGACTGCGAAGCTGTGGACCGAGTGAAACGATATTATTGATCGCAATGAGATTATGCGCGTTGTTCGCTCCGGCCATTTGATAGACGAGTCCGTTGACGTATTCGTGCTTGCGCTTCGCCCGCAACTCGCCGTCAAGGTAGGCTTCTACTGAAACTGGTTGGAATTCGCGTGCGGTGCTCATAGTTGCAATATAAACAAAAATCCAATGCGCTGCATGTTGATGCGTGCCAATTCGTAGGCTCGTGACTAGTGTAGCGCACTTGCGGCACGAAGTCGCGGTCCACCCTGTTGCTCAACCAGCAACAGGCTGCAGCCACTTCGAGTGCCCAGGAGAGCCCGCCTTGGCGGGCCGATAAGACTGGCCGGGCTCCAATATGCATAGGTGCGCCAATAATTACTAGTGAACAAACTCGCCAAACGATTCACCGCTTTCGAGCGGAAGTCGATAGCCTGTACGTCAGTCGTGCTGTCGCGGAGTTAAGCATCCGAAAGTTTCTGATTGTGACTTGAGATTGGTGTCATTGCTGCGAAGAACTCACTTGTAGGCCGTAAAGCGGCCGTCTTCCAGGCGACGGACGTTGCCGACGGCGGCTAGTGTGTCGAGCAGTAAGGCTACATCGGACTTGCTCGCGCGAGTGTAGTAGGCTGCGATCTCCTGCGCTGCAGCGGGACTGAAGTGTCGCTGGAGCGCGGATTGTATCGCTACCATCCGCTCAGGAAGCGTCTTGGGCCACGGCTGCTTTTTGATCTTGGCTGCCGGTTTACTTGTGGTTTTTGAAGCAACAACTTCAGTCTCATCTTCATCGCCATGAACAAACTCGGTTTGACGAGCAGTCCCAGCTTGTTTGTCGACCGGATTCTGAAACTCAGGACGCAGCCAGCGGATGAGGCCTCGGCTCTCTTCTTCGGCACGCTCGTGGTTCAGGTCGACCAAACGCTGCAAGATCGCTTCGTCGTCCAAGTCATGTGGCCATCCATAGGCGTCGAACACTGCCGCATCGAGGTCGTCGTGGATTTGCTTCAGCACCGACACCAACCCCTGCTCGTGAATCATCTGCTCTTTGGCAGTCAGCGACTCACCCGACCGCAATTTTTCCAGCACGTTGTACATGCCGGTCATTGTCAGTGTTGGATGTTGCGTCTGCTGCCGTTTACGATGAGCATCGAGTTGCTCAGCAAGGTAGGCAATGCGTTGCTTGGAGGCATCGTCGGTGATGGGAAAGGGGAAAGTCTCGAAACAACGGGAGTTGTTGTAGCGGGGATCATTCCCGACCCCCAGGCGACTACCCAACTCCAGCGACCAGCAAACATGGCATCGAGATGAAAGAAGTCCAAGGTAATAGTCGCTATCTATTGCAACAGCGACAATTTCACTTTCAATTACTGTTCTGGTCGAAAGCTTTGTGAAGTATCGGTGCTTCGCTGTTCTCGGTGTCACAATCATTTCGTTCAACAAACTAGTCGCAGCGCGTAAATTTATTCTAGGTTCACCATAGATCCACCAGTTCTTTCGATAGGTCGCTCGATTGTTTTGATCTCGTTCCGGTTTCACCTTTGTGAGTAACCTTTGATAGATAGCAGGATGTTGCTCGCGAACTTGCTGTGCCGTCAGCCCGTACACATCAATGATGTAGCGGTCACGAGCAACAGCGGCGAGATCGCGTCCGCAGAGGTATGGATAGACATATTGGAAATCCTTTTTAGTCATCTCATTAGCCTCGTCCGCGCTTAGAACGAACCCCAAACCATGCAATTTTACTCCCATGCTGCTTACGCGGTCGTTGGCTCGCAACTGGACTGCGGTGTTTGCATCGACGCCTATCTTCAGAGCAGAAGTAATCTTCCCCCTTGATGTTTTGTAGGCAACTATTTGCTCACCGTCACTACGCTCCTTCAGATTGACTGCTTCGATCAACGTGCCAACTTGATCACCACGCTCCGCCACGGTCATCGATATGCGAACTGATGCACCACTTCCAGTGTCAACCCAAGGGTGATCAGACACTGCGAACACGATCGACAATTCTTCCTTTGAGGTAAGAACCGTGTCAATTACTCTGCGATTAAATGTTTGCCTTAGGCTATTTGTCGTCACTAGCCCAAACCTTTGTAGCTTATTCGATCTCAAGAGCAACTGAGCGGAAAGCTGCCACCAATACATCACATAGTCGCACGACTCGGGCAATTCTCCAAACGTCGAGCGAATGGCTTTCGTGTAGCCGTCGCCAAGGGCGTCACGCATTCGTGAAGCACCGATAAAAGGAGGATTACCCACGATGTAATCCGTTTCAGGCCACTCAGCTTTTTGAGGATTGATGTATCGCAACTCTTGAACGCGAGCGTTTTCGTCGGGGACTTCTTCTCCCGTGACTGGGTGTGGTTTGGTCGTGCGGCCGTCCCAGCGGGTGACTGGTTTGCCATCCGCATCGATAACCGGTTCAATGCTGTCCCAGGTGAGAACCGCGTCGCGGCACTCGATATTATGATAGTCCTTCAAAATCGGCTCAGGCGGTGCGAATTCATTGCGCGTGCGGCGGTGCCATTGAATGAATCCAATCCACAATACCAACTCGGCCAACGCCGCCGCACGTGGATTGATCTCGATCCCCAGGAACTGGTGCGGGTCGATGGTGATGCCGGGCAAGATGTTGTCGCCAAAGCTGGCCATGGCGGAAACGACTTCACCTTCGAGCCGCTTCATGAGCTCCATTGACACATACAGAAAATTGCCGCTGCCACAGGCAGGATCGAGCACGCGCGTTTCACACAGTTTGCCGTGAAATTCACGCAACAACTTTATCGCTTCTTTGCGCTTATCCTCTTCGTCCAATTGAATTGCGGCGGCGTACGTCGCATCCCATTGCTCGCGCAACGGTTCGATTATGGTTGGCATGACCAGGCGTTCTACATAGGCGCGCGGGGTGTAGTGGGCACCCAGCTTGTGGCGCTCGACGGGGTCCAGTGCACGTTCGAGCAGTGTGCCAAAAATCGCTGGCTCGACCAAGTCCCACTTGTGCTGGGATGCTTCCACCAATAACGCGATTTGATCGTGGTTCAATGGCAGCGCCGTCTTGTCCTTGAAGAATTTGCCGTTGAAATGTCGAATCTTCTCGCGCAAGATCGTCGAGAATGTTCCTTGGTCCATCGCAGCCCACAACGATTCGACCATGGGAGCGAAATTCTCCGGTTCGAATCGCAGGCTGAGTAGCAGTTCTGTGAATGAATCTTTGCGAATTAGCTCGACATCTTCGGCGAACATGGTGAACAAGCAGCGCATCAGGAAACCAGCCACGACTTCGGGATCGTGCGCGCCTTCGAGGCTTTTAGCAAGTTTGGCCAATCGCTCGGCTATTTCTCGTGTGACTTCGGCGGCGAGTTTACTGGGGTCGAGCGACTGTGGGTCGAGCCATAGAGCGGCCAGGGTCTGCCGAATCCTTTCCTCGCGCAGACGACCGAGTGGGATACGAAAGCTACGCGGATCAGGAAACGGCACATAGTTTTTGCCGCTGCCCGTGAAATCGGCATATAGATCGAAGCAATAGCCCACATCGACTACGATCAGAAACGGCGGCCATTCGTCGGGGATCGCTTCGGCATACCCTTTGGCCTGCTTACGAGCTGCTTGCATGGCTCGATCCCAACCGGCCGTCCCGCGAGCGGCCGTGCCTGCCAGTTTCTTGGCCATGCGAGTGACGGTGGCAAGCGCCTCGGCTGCTTCTGCTGCCTTGCGCTCACTCCCTTGTTTCGATTCGAGGACGAAGCAACCGGCGCGAAACAAGTCCACACGCCCGTGGGAAACGCTCCCATCACCATTGTTGAACTCAACGGCTTTTTCGAATACGTAGCGGTTAGTGGCCGCGTCTTGCTGGGTAGGCTCTGGCTGGGGAACTTCCAGTAGTTCACAAAGTTCCTTCAGGAAGGACTGGGAATTGGCCAATTCCGCTCCGCCTGATTTTTCCCATCGCGCTACAAATTCGTCTGGCGTCATCCTGCCCTCATTCATGCCTGCTAATTTAAGTGGACCGGCGAGCTTCGAAGCGATAGACCCTCCAAATTTGGTCGCCAGTCCGATTTCGCCTTATCGAAGCACAATTCTAACAGCCCACGTAAGTTCGCGAAGCAGGACAATCTTGATGGCAAGGCGCTAAATCGAAAGTGAAATGTTGAGCAACTCGAAAAATACCGGCATCGGTAGATGCTAGCAGCCTCCACTTACATCAGCCAGGCCACGGGGCCACAGTGGGCCACGGGGCCACAGCACATTGTTGGGGGAGAGTATTTTGCCCGATTTAGTGGATTGCGCGCAAGAACTCCAGCTCCCGTTCGTCTATATAAGTAGGCCTGTCTCGGGCTGAGCGCAGAGCGGCTCATTGAAAGCCGGTCGAGCGTTTGAAGTCGCGGTCCGCCCTGTTGCTCAAGCAGCAACAGGCTGCAACAGGCTGCAACCGCTTCGAGTGCCCAGGAGAGCCCGACTGCTGCGGAGCATCCGGATCGCTTCCTGTCTCCGCTGACGATCGACGAACTGCAAGATGAGATCACTGTGTACCTGAATACTAGTGGAAACAATGCCTGGGGACACAGCACGTTGACGGGTGGGATTGGAACACCTGGCTGCCAAACATCGGGTAAGTCCGCTGGTCGTGTAACGACGCTTGAAGCAGCGACAAAGACTGCCCAGTCTTTTCCGAATTCTGCGACTGAAGCCGCTTCTGGTTCAATTCGCCACGCAGAATCTTTACATCTCAGGGAGCGACAAGGCCGGTGGGATCCAGTTGCATCAGATTGGATGACAAGCCTCACGAGCGCTGACTTTGGAAATAGCGTCGCGGCTTGGCATATGCTGGCTCCGCCGTATCGATGCCCGATACTCTGGAAAGCCAGCAGGCTAATAGTATCAAGCGTCGCCAGCGAGCAGAGGTTGATGAATATCATTTCTATTCCATTTCTCGGATCCGAAGGGTTTTTTCGTGCCTTCTACTCTTTCACGAAGATGGATGTTGGCCGATTACCGACGCCGTCTGACCAAACCTCATCGAACGATGCCTATCGACCAAGCGGCAAATACGCGGTTGATGGAATCACGTCTAGCAGCCTGCGAATTGCTCTTTGCTGGCCTGGGGAGTCCTGTTGGATTGCTCAGTGCCGCGCAAATTGTGAAGTTCAGTGCTAAGTTATTTAGTCAACACCACTTGCGTTCATGCATTCCACAGTCGACACTGGGAGAGACTCTCCGGGCCGCGTCTGTGACTGGCCCGTTTGCTACTCCCTTTTCTGTAACCTAGAAAAAAACATTACTCCGGGCCGCGTCTGTGACTGGCCCGTTTGCTACTTTCTCCAAAACCTTACCTAAACCTTAAATTTCGCTCCGGGCCGCGTCTGTGACTGGCCCGTTTGCTACCCTTCCATATTAACATGCTTAGAACCTAATACTCTCCGGGCCGCGTCTGTGACTGGCCCGTTTGCCTTTTGCGGCTCGTAAGTAGTTTTCCTGGCAAATCCGCGAGAAACCATTCCGACCACCAATTTTCTGTGCCTTGATAAGGGTAGTGAGTTCATTCCACCTCCTTTCAGGAACAGAAGCTATGCAATTTCAACGCAGCTCTCTCGCAGCCCTTCTTGCCATCGCGTGCAATGTGCCGAGCACCGGCTGGGCGCAACAGAAGCCAACAGATAAGCCGCAGGACAAACCTCGCTACAGTATTGAGGAACGCTCGATCAAACAGGATCGCGATGAACTGCAATCTGCAGCCATCGATACGATCTTGGATGTGGTGCGCAGCCACGACCAAGCGATCAAGCAGCAGGCGGTGCGACTGGACGCGGTCGAAGAAAGCTTGAGCAAAGTCGAAACTAAGTTAGATGATCTCAACACCAGCATTCAACAGAAACTTGACGCGCTCCACCGCGAGCATCAAGAGTTCGTGTCGAAAGTAGCCGAACGCAATTCGCCTGATCGGTCGACTGCACCGAGCCCGCCACCACCGGTGCAGGCAGCCACGCCAGCACCTGTTGTCTCCGCACCGACCATTCGGACTGTCAGCATGAGCACCAGTGGGGATGCCGATGTATACCTCGCATCGATCGCCTTCCGAGGTCAAACGGGAAACGTGGTTTCCACGCGGCGTGGCACGAAGGAGTTGCGGTTTGGCAATCGCAGCCATCCCATAGATTTCGTTTCGACCTTCTGTCCGCACTGCACAGTGGTCGGTCGCATCACTGGTTCCACGGGCGACCTGCTGGTTGCCTACCAGAGCTGCCGCACTCGCTTCGTCATCGCCCCAGCCCGCTAACCAATAGCACCCTAGCGGGGCTCGCCCAGAGTCTTGGCCACACAACCAAACAACCCAACACAATCCCGTACTTTATCCAAGGCAACCCACGTCATGAAAACGCTCCTCACAGCTCTCGCCATTTTGAGCCTGCTCACACAAGCACCCCAGACATCCAACAGCGAACCCGCATCGCGGGAAACGAGTACCCTGGAAACGAGTACGCCCGCAACTGGCGTACAGGAAACC
>CAKQNH010000033.1 GCA_934255105.1 uncultured Pirellulaceae bacterium | reverse complement strand
GTATACTTTTACGTATCACGAAATTACCACGCATACCTCCAGCAGTACCATGAAGACTCCTATCTCCTTGCCCGATCCCGCAGAACGACCACAGGCAGATGTGGTTATTTGGGACGGACAATGCAACTTTTGCTTGAAGCAGGTGCAGCGTTTGCGGCGTTTCGACATGTTCGGCCAATTGTCTTATCTGAGCCTACACGATGCGCGGGTCGGCGAGCGTTACCCAGATTTGAGCCAAGCGGCCATGCTAGAGCAGATGTGGGTTGTAACCCAAGATGGACGCAAGTTTGGAGGGGCAGATGCAGGCCGGTATCTCAGCCGCAAATTGCCCGGCCTGTGGTGGCTGGCACCTCTGCTGCACATTCCAGCCAGCATGCCGCTGTGGCGCTGGCTGTATGGCAAAATAGCCGAGCGTCGCTATCGGCTCGGTGGAACGACTTGCGACGACGAAGGGAGTTGCCGCATTCACCTGCCATCGAATAAGAATAAATCGTCCAGCCACCCACCGTAGGGTCGAAGTAAAAACAATCATCGTTGAATTGTCGTTGTTCAGTTGCTTGGACGCCTCGCGTATGCGGTGACACTTGCGATGGGTTATTCCCGGAAAGCAATGATCGGCGGAGCGATCAACGACTGAGAACAATGATCGGCGGAGCGATCAACGACTGAGAACAATGATCGGCGGAGCGATCAACGACTGAGAGCAATGATCGGCGGAGCGATCAACGACTATCCATGAACGGCTACAGGTTTTTAAAATCAATGGTCTGCTGCCAATGAATCGCTTACCGCCACCAGTGTTAACTTCGATGCATAGCGGAATTCGCCAAGATGTTCCGCCCGCTTCACGCTTGGAGTATTGGGGCTATGCCCTTTGGTTCGTCGGCCCTCTTTGCGTTATGCTCCTGGCGGCTACGATGTCGGTGGGGCCAGGCCGAACCGTGTCCCTACCCGGAATTGGACAACTCCCCGAAACCTGCACGCTGCACACACGACTGGGGATCGATTGTCCGGGCTGCGGGTTGACTCGCAGCTTCATTCACTTGGCCCACGGTCGCGTGCAGGCCGCATGGAATTTGAATCCCGTTGCCCTGTTCATGTTCGCATACGTCGCTTGGCAAATTCCATTGGCACTGGTTTCGCTTTGGGCGGCGGTCGCACTTGGGAAGGCTCATCGACAAGGGGTACCAACGAACATTTCTGAACTGGAACAGGCACCTCGGCTCAGTGGCTGGGTGTCTAGCTGGACACGGTACAATCAGTGGCTGCTGGTTGGGCTGATGTTGGCTCTGTTACTGCGGTGGGGTGTGTATTTAGTTTCAGGAGGTTTCATTTAATGAACACACTTTCATTTCTGGCACCGCGCGGAAATTTAATTTCCTTGACGGTCGCAGGGCAAGGGAAGCCCTTGATGCTGCTGCACGGATTTCCACTGGATCATCGCCAGTGGCTAGAGCAGTTGACTGGCCTGGCTGAACATTTTCGAGTCATCGCGCCGGATCTACGCGGCTTTGGCCAATCGACGCTCACCGACCAACCGTACAGCATGGCTGATTTGGCGGACGATGTCGAACAAATGCGTATGCACTTGGCGGGCAGCGAGCCACTTGCGCTATGTGGGCTTTCGATGGGAGGCTATGTAGCCTTTGAATACTGGCGGCGCTATCCACAAAACTTGTCTGCTTTGGTAATGGCCGATACTCGGCCCGAGGCGGATGATGACCAAGGCAAAGCCAATCGCCAGGCGATGATCGATCGCGTTCAGCAGGCTGGGAGCTGGCCCGCAGTCTCGGGCATGCTTGACAAGCTGTTGACTCAATCGAATCTGCAGGAGCGTGGCTCAGTTTACCACAGCGTCGAACAGATGCTGAAATCGTGTTCGGCTGACGCGGTCTGCAGCGCGCAGCGGGCCATGGCCCGCCGAACTGATTTCACGGCCTCGTTGCCTGGGCTAACCACGCCCACACTGGTCATCGTCGGCGAAGACGATCCAATTACTCCCCCCGCTGCGACTGGCAAGTGGGCGGCGATGATGCCGCACAGTCAATACCATGTGGTCGCCGGTGCAGCCCATTTGACGCCCCTCGAGCAACCCGAGCAGTTCAATAGCTTGGTGCGCGAGTTTTTAGCGTAGCGGAACTCGCCAAGAGTTTCGGCAGCCCCCCTTGGTCGAAAGTCTTGGCGACGTCCGCTACTTACCCCACGCTGCTCAACTGTGCGGCCAACCGCAGAGCGGCCCAGAGGCTGTCCGGACGGGCTAGTCCCTGCCATGCGATATCAAAAGCCGTGCCGTGATCGACGCTGGTGCGGACCACTTTCAATCCCAGCGTGGTGTTGACCGCCGAGTCGAATGCGAGCGCCTTTACGGGAATATGCCCCTGGTCATGGTACATGCATACATATGCGCCGGTGGTCCGGCGTAGGGCTGGGATGAAGGCCGTGTCCGGCGGAAGCGGGCCTACTACATCAATGCCCCGCCGCCGCGCCGTTTGCATAGCAGGCAAGATGATCGTCTCCTCTTCACGATTGCCAAACAAACCATTTTCGCCAGCGTGCGGATTCAATCCACAGACGACGATCTTCGGAGCACTGCCGCGAATTTTGCCCAGTGCGTCGTGTGTCAATTCGATCGTATCGAGCACGCCTTGCTCAGTCAGCAGTTGCGGTACCTCTGCATAGCCGCAATGGACGGTTACGAAAGTGCAGGTGATCTCAGTAGAATACTGCATCATGCACCAACGTTCGGCCTGGGCTCGTTCGGCGAACATCTCCGTATGGCCTGGGTAGGCGATCCCACCGGCGCGAAGCGCCTCCTTGTTGATCGGTGCCGTCGTAACCGCGTGAATTTCACCAGCCAGCGCGGCGTCCAGGGCGGCTTGGATGTAAGCGTAACTGGCTTGGCCACATGCTGCACTGACCTGTGCGATCTGAAACGCCGACCGCTCGATAGCTTGTACGTCGACTACGAGGGGGCGACTGGTGTGCTGGTTATCTGCCCGCTGGTGCTGCTCGGCCAATTGGCCGGGGCGCAAGACCGTGGCCGGGGGGAGTGGTTGGCCCAGATGCTCCGCGCAGGCTTGCAGTACGCACAGATCGCCAAAGACCACCAGTTGGCAGAGCTCGCCTATTTCTCGGTTAGCCATGGCGCGCAGCGTCAACTCGGGGCCAACCCCAGCCGGGTCACCCATCGTCAGACCGATTCGTGGTTTACTCATATTCATTTAACCGGTGGTTGCAGGAGTTCGTTAAACCGCGTGGGCATCGCCCCGCGTGTTCTGGTTCAGCAGCGCGCGGCCCGCTGGGCACGCGGTTTAACGAGCCCCTTTCATGGCGAAGCTAATCCTGCCGCATCCAGCCTTTTAACGTAGTTCCCGTTAGCGATGAACTAGAATAGAGCCGATAGGACAAGTCTGCCATGGCTGGTAGGCTTTTACGGAGTAGGTTTAATCTCATTGTAGAGCCATGTCTGCATCTCGCCCATCAACGAACTTCCCCTCAGGCGACTCCCGCGGCCAGCTTCCGCCGGTTCATAACGCTTTGAATGATCGTGGGGAACATAGGTCATCTGCCGTTCGTGAGGGTATTGTCAGTCCTCCAGCCACACAACCTCCAGCCACACAACCTCCAGCCACACAACCTCCAGCCACTCAGCCGCCAGCCACTCAGCCGCCAGCCACACAACCGCCAGCCACACAACCGCCAGCCACACAACCGCCTGACGAGCGCCGGTCATTCATCGCCTGGGCGACTTCTCTTGTCAATTATTCGACCGATCACCTGACGCGGGCCCGCGGCACGCCGGCTTTTATGGTCAGCCTGATCTTCCACACGTCGCTGCTATTGTTGTTGGCCCTCCTATCGTGGACTGGCCAGGGTGGCACGATTCGCAGCTTTGACTTTACGGCTTCGAATGCCGCTATCGACGGTGCCGATGCGGCCACGCCGCTGCTCATGGCCGAGGGCGATGCACCGCCCCCACCAGCGCTGGTGCAGGACGAAAGCCCAGAGCCTCCTGCGCCCAGCCCGAGCAGTACGGCTAGCACGCTGGCGGAATTGTTGAGCGAGCGAGCGCCCGTCAATCAGCAGTCCCGTGAAAACGCATGGGAGCAGCTTGTACAAGCCACCGCCAACAGCGCCACGGCCAGCTTTGTCGGCTCGGGGGTGGCAGGGAGGCAGCTCGATCGCCGCCAGCAGATCGCGCTCGCTCGTGGAGGAACGCTGCAGAGCGAAGCGGCCGTGGAGCGGGCTCTGGAGTGGCTAGCCGCGCACCAACTGCCCAACGGTGGCTGGTCGCTGGTGCATGACACGGGCGTCTGCAATGGACGCTGCCCAGACACTGGCTCGCCGGACCGCTTCGATCCCTCGGCAACTGGATTGTCTCTGTTGGCTTTTTTGGGTGCGGGCTATACGCATCGTGAGGGTAAGCACCGCGAAACGGTCCGGCGTGGGATTTACTTTCTGCAACAGATCGTCGACGAGACTCCGCAAGGTGCCAGCTTTTTGTATCAGAGCGAACGCGGCATGTACAACCATGGCATAGCCGCTTTTGCCCTTTGTGAAGCGTATCAAATGACCAATGATTCGGAGCTTCGCAAGCACGCTCAAAGTGCGATTGACTTCATCGTGGCGGGGCAGAATTACCAAGGTGGCTGGGGCTATTTGCCCAAGCAACCTGGAGATTTGACTCTGACAGGTTGGCAAGTCATGGCGCTCAAGAGTGCCTATGCTGCGGGGTTGGAAGTCCCACCGTCGACGATTATTCGAGTCGACCCGTTCCTGGATTCACAGCAAACCCCCTCCAGCTTCTTCTACGGTTATCAGGGGCCGGGAAAATCTCCTACGTGTACATCGATTGGACTGTTAATGCGTCTATTTCGCGGGCTGCCCAGCACCCACCCAATGCTGCTGGACGGGACGGCCTACCTGGCGAAAACGACTCCGCCGAACACGGACGCCTATTTCAACTATTATGCGTCGATGCTTTTCTTCCACGTAGGCGGGCCAGTGTGGGAGCCTTG
Source organism: uncultured Pirellulaceae bacterium (assembly GCA_934255105.1). GTDB lineage: Bacteria > Planctomycetota > Planctomycetia > Pirellulales > Pirellulaceae > Aureliella. The sequence continues at coordinate 10,113 of CAKQNH010000033.1, read as the reverse complement.
GAACGAACGGATGCGCGAGCACTTGGTCAATTCGCAAGAGCAGTCGGGACATATGGCCGGCAGTTGGTATTTCGAGGATCCGTATGGTCGTGAGGGAGGCCGCCTGTATACCACTGCCATGTGCGCGATGACATTGGAAATCTACTATCGCTTTGCACCTATCTATCAGCAAACCGACGTCAAATTCGAGCTCTGAGCAAGCTCTGCGAGCGAAGCTGCTAGTGGCTTGCGGTAAAGCAACCCCGCACTGCGGCGACTTTTCGTAGCTTTTGACTGTGCCCGAGAGGCACTAATAGCACGCACCGTCGAGGGTTGTTCGTAGGCGGGTCGTTCGACAGCCTGGGGTACAATGGATTAACGCGTGGTCGCCACCAGTGCTTGGGGGCCTCTAATCACTCGTAAATATATTTCTAGCGAATTCTTGTTGAAATAAGGAAACATTTGCAGCTTTGGCGCATCTAATGCGTTGCATTGAGGCAACATCGCAAATGCTCACCCCGCATTGAATAAACACCCTAAGTTCTTACTGGAAAATGACTTGCGTCAGCCGCTGTGCATTCTGAAATCCCTCTGGCACCCTCTGTGCTTACTTGCTCTCTCGTTCAGCAACGAGCCACTGTGCTAGCCGCAGACCGCTCTGCTACTTCGAGTCCACGCATCTGAGAGGGTTTCCGATGAAAAAAGGTTTTCGAGATCACGCTGGGTTGGATGACAGCTACGACACCGACTTCGACAACGTGGACACTGGCCTGCGCATTGGTGGTTCGAGCCGCTTTGGCGACGACGCTCGCTCGACCGGCGAGCTGGATGAAGAGCTGGACGACGAAGACGAAGACGAGGAAACAGATGAACTCGATAATGATTCGATCGAAGAAGGGGACCTGGAAGAGCTCAAGGAAGTAGTCGAAAGCACCGACGATCCGGTTCGTATGTATCTGATGCAGATGGGGCAGATTCCGTTGCTGACTCGCCAGGAAGAGTTGGAGTCGGCACAGTTGATCGCTCGTACTCGCAGCAAGTACCGCCACTGGCTGCTAGCGACGGACTTCATGTTGCACGGCGCCTGCAAATTGCTGGAGCAGGTCCGCGATCGCAAACTGCGGTTGGATCGCACCATCGAGGTGAGTGTAACCAATGCGGCCGAGAAAAAAGCGATCATGAAGCGGATCGTACCAAACATCAATACGCTGCGTCATCTGTTGATTCTCAACCACCATGATTACTTCATGGCCATCAATCTCAAACTCGATTTTGACACACGCCGTGCTGCTTGGAAGCGTCTGACTCGCCGCCGCAATCGGGCCGTGCGTCTGGTAGAAGAAATGAATCTGCGTACCAACCGCTTGGAGCCGCTGTTCGAGAAGCTGGAGAGCATCGATGCTCGCATGCGAACGCTGAAGCAGCAAATAGAAGTTGCGCGTGAGGCGGGATACGTCGACGGCCATTCGCACGAGCAACTTCTGGAAGAATTGCGGTACCTGATGCGCATTACCTACGAAAGCCCCAGCACACTTCGCCGTCGCGTACAAAGGGTCAGCGAGTATCGCGTTGAATACGACGCGGCCAAACGCGACTTGAGTGCGGGCAATTTGCGGCTGGTAGTCTCGATCGCTAAGAAGTATCGCAATCGAGGTCTGAGCTTCCTGGATTTGATCCAAGAGGGGAATACCGGCTTGATGCGTGCAGTCGACAAATTCGAGTCCGAGCGCGGTTTCAAATTTTCGACCTACGCCACATGGTGGATTCGCCAGGCGATTACACGCGCCATCGCTGATCAAAGTCGCACGATCCGCGTGCCTGTGCACATGATCGACACCATGACCAAAGTGCGTTTGGTAACGCGCCAGTTGGTGCAGGAACTTGGCCGCGAGCCATCGGTCGAAGAGACAGCAGAAAAGGCCGGACTGTCGATCGACGATGCTCGCGTCATCATCAAAATGGCTCGTCAACCTTTGTCGCTCGATCAACCTGTGGGAGATCACGAAGACAGCTACTTCGGCGAATTCCTAGAGGATCACCGCGACGTCGATCCCTTGTTCGATGCCAATCAAGAATCGCTCAAGTATCATATCGACGAAGCCATGCAAACGCTCAACTATCGCGAACGAGAAATCCTTCGCCTGCGGTACGGCTTGGCAGATGGATACGCTTACACCCTGGAAGAGGTCGGCCGGATCTTCTCGGTAACTCGGGAACGCGTGCGACAGATTGAAAGCAAGGCTGTCCGCAAACTGCAGCAGCCCTACCGCAACAAGGCGCTGATGAGCTTTGTCGACGGGCTCGATCCCAGCACGGTTGAAACGGAACCGGCCCGCAGCTAAGCAGCTAAGCAGCTAAGCAACTAAGCAGCTAAGCAACTAAGCAACTGGCTAACCATCACAGCACACCAAGTCATCGCTGGCCAGCATTAACAAGTGCGTGGCGATGCGATGGCGAGGTAGGCGGAACAGTTCAGCCACAACTTGGGCATAGATTTCCAACTGAGGCCGGTGGTGCTCGACGCGTGCCTTGAGCCACTTTTTCGGTTGGGCCGAATCGAGCTGATCCGTCTTGAAATCGAAGATCTCTGCCGCATAAGGTCGGCCATCTTTCATGAGCACTGCCAAGCGGTCGATGGTGCCAGTGATCAGCTTGTCGTCGACGATCAGGCTAACCATCCGCTCGTTATCGATCTCCACGGTATCTGGAACGTGTCCCATCAGCGGTTGTTGATAGCGTGCTCGGCTGAGTGCCGAGCGCACGCTGTGCAGCTTCAAATGCTCAGCGAACTCGCTCAACAGTCGCTCCAGCGACACGTGCCGTAGCGCTTCAGGTTCAACGCTGGCCATAGCCACGCGGTGTAGCCTGTCACGATTGAACTCGTATTCCTCAAGCCATTCGACCTGTTCAAACAAGGCATGCATCAGGGTGCCATGCGTTGCGCCCACGGCGTGGCTGACGGAGAAGGCACGCACCAGCGGTATGGCATGTTGGGTCGCTTGCAGGATCGACGGAGCGGCCACGCGCAAGCCGCGCACCGGTGCCGACGCTGCGTCGGTACGCAAATCGATCGGCGACGGCTCTGTAGTAGCCGGCGGACTCTTGGATGCTGTCTGCGCATCGGCCGCTGGTTGCCCCTTAGGCGGATACCACTGTCGCGTCCCTAGTTCGTACAACACCGCTTCCGATTCGCTGGCCGCTCGGCCTGCCCCCAAAGTCGACTGGAGCAACGATCCCAGCGACTGCAGCGGCTTACCACTGGTCGGTCGCGTTGTCATATACAGCGCCTGTCGTGCTCGAGTCATAGCCACATACAGCAAGCACAAGGACTCATTCACACCGCGCTCTTTGTCCAGTGCAAAGGCTTTCTGCCAATCGGCGGGCAGCACGGCTTGAAGTTGAGCGTTCATATATCGCAGCACGCCATCCGGAGCTTGGCATGGATCGCTTCCACGCAGCACAAATAAATGGTTGGCAGACGAAAGATCGATATCTAAATCCGGCAGAAAAACAGCATCGAACTCGAGGCCCTTGCTCTTGTGCACCGTCATGACTTTTACTTGCGATTCCGTGGGCAGCGCCACCCGCCCGCGCAGGATAGCGTCTTCAAAATCGCGCAGCCGCCCGCGATAGCTCGGCTGGTACTCATGCGCAACGCGGATCAACTGCTCCAAACGATGCTGGTCCCACCACGACAGTCGGTCGGCCAACTGGTCGGCTACTTGGGCTATGGCCCGGCCCAAGCCGCTGCGGACCACCAACGTGCGCAGCCAATGAGCCAACTTATTGGGCTGGTCAAGGGCCGAGTACGGAAGCCACTGGGCCAGCGGCGAAGTAGCCACGTGAAAGGCGCACACTCCGTCGCCGGGATGGTCGGCCAGATGCAGCAGCGACAAAATAAGTTCGACCGCTACGGAATCGCTCAGAGGATTGCCACCGTCTTGGCTAGCTGACACATCCAACTCACGCAGCAGGCCAATCATGCGTCCCACATCGGCATTGGTTCGGAAGAGCACACCGATGCTGGCATCGCTGTCTGCAACCAATTGAGCAATCTGGCGGGCTGTAAAATCCAGAAATAATCCTTGTCGCAATTCGTTAGGCACATCCTTGTCGAACTTGGGACCATTCTGCAACCGGACATAGCCTGCGATGTGACTGCGCGCGGTGCTATGTTCTGGGAAATTATCCGACCAGCGCTGGCCGACTGCATCGCAATTCGAATAGTTTTCATGCTTGGTCAGATTAGAAAAAACATCGTTGACCGATTGCATAACTTCAGGGCTGCTGCGGAAGCTGTCGCTCATATGCGATTGTTGCAAGCCCTCTACAGCCGTTCCGACTGAATCGAATATCTCAGCCACGCCGCCTCGCCAGCCGTAGATGGCTTGCTTGGTATCGCCCACACAAAAGAAGGAACGATCGGAACTGGCAGCTCCGCCCAAAGGACTCGCCAGTGGCTGCAGGATCTGCCACTGCTCTGGAGCGGTGTCTTGGAATTCATCCAGTAGCAAATGCTGCACATTGCAATCCAGGCGGAAGGCCAGGCGTGAGGCGGCTAGCCGAATTGCGGTCGCAGTCGTCGCGCCACCATGACCGCGACTGTCCCTCTGTGCTCCGCCCTGCCCCGCACTGTTTTGCCGTGCACTGTTTTGCCCCTGCATAATCCATCGCGCCAGATAGTAGCTGACGTCTTGGAACGCCAGCGAGCGACGGCGGCGAATGGATGTGGTGTACTCGTTATCATAGGCCTGCAGCAATTGGTAGCTGGCCAGCGTTTGATCGCGGCGAATCGGCAACAGTTCAGCGGCTGCTCGCTCGTGCAGCACACGCAACGCGGTGATCAGGCTGTCGGGAATGGGGCTGGTATAATAGCTCGGCTCGTTGGCGTCGATGTTCTTGAAGATCCCATGTGCGATCACACCTTCCCAATCCCCGCTGCTGGCCAGCAGATGCAACGCGACCAACTGCTTGCGAGCATTTTGATTGACCGTTCCCGATTTGTTGCTCAACGAAGTCTGCTCCAGCGTCAGCAGCGCCGACTCAACCGCTTTCTCCGATGGGGCGGCTGGTATTGGCAATTGATCCCAGGCCTCGGGCTCAGCCGTTCGATACAGGGTATATCCGCCGGCGACCGTCTGGCGTATCTGCTCAGAAATCTGCCGCGCGGATTCGCCCTTGGATAACATTCGCACTAGTGTGACCAGCGTCTTGCGGTCGTGGTTATCCAGCATCTCGCCGATGGCCTGCAGTTGAACCTGCGATTCCATCACGGGATCCAGCGGAGTCCAACCGGGAGGCAGCCCCATTTCTAAACTGAACGTCCGCGCGATCTGCGCAAAAAAGCTATCCAAGGTGCCGATGCGCAGGCGGTGGATGGAGCGTGTGACGCGGCGCAGCGCCGCCAGGCAGGCTGCGGCCGAAGTATCTACTCCAGGTAGGTGATTGGCCAGTTCCAGACGCTGCGCTTCGTCCACGCAGCCCTGCGCCAGTCGCTGCAGAACGCGGTGCATAATCTCGCCCGCCGCCTTGCGCGTAAACGTGCTAGCCAGGATCGTATCCACCTCTTGCCCCGACAGAATGATCTGCAGTAGACGGTTGGTTAATTGAAAAGTCTTGCCAGTCCCCGCCGAAGCGCGAATCAGCAGCGGATTAAAGACAGCTTGCCGGTGCTCATTTTTCTGCAGCAAACTCTCTGCCGCAGCCACCGTCTGAACAGAAACGCGGTTGGGTTGGGGGGTGTAGCGCGCCGTGCGACGGATGGGCGGATCGGCTTCGACCGTTTGCACGTTGGTTTGGCAGATCCGCGCAAAGTCATCGTAGGTAGGTACGCCCAGTTCATCTGGCCAAAACTCAGCAGCGGCTACTTGCGACGCGATGCTGTGCGCCAGTGCATCGGCTTCCGCCAACTGCGTCTCAGTGAACTCGGCTGGATAAAAACCCACATCCGTCGCCTGTTTGGGCAGGGCGATATATCCCAGAGACGGATTCTCTCCCACGCCCAAATGCCGCGCTACTGGGCGATACAGCGGCAACTGCAAGTCCTGCCAGCCCTGCGTTTTATGCCAGTGGACGCTGAGGGGCTGCTTCGCACTATCGCTGGTCTTGTAATCCCAGATGGCCCAGCGGCCGCTGGCGGGATGATAGTCGATGCGATCGATGCGGCCGATCAACCGCATCTGCTGGCCGATCCCTAGCAGCACATTGTCCTCTTCGGAAACGCCTTTCTCGGTAAAGCGGATCTCCCAGCCCTCAGCGGCTCGCTCGGCTTGTTTGGGTGCAAATGCGCTAAGACGCAGCTCGGCTTGTTCAACTTGAATAAGCACTGCCGCTGGAGGGTTGGGGCCGAACCGCCGCGCAACCACCTCGTGCAGGCTGGCGATGAGAAACTCTTCGACCTCCACGGGGTCTTGGCTCTTCGCTACTGGACCTTCGCCTAAGAGCTGTAAGGTGTCATGCAACAGATCGCCGAACATGCGCGCGTCCAGCTCCGCTGCCGTGTCATCGTCCTCGCGCAGTTTGAGCACATGTCGCAAGTAATAACGGTAGGGACATGCTAGAAAATCGCGGAAGGCAGTGACCGTCAGCCATCTCGGCAGTTTGCCCTCTTCCGGGCGCGGTATCTCCAATCGGCTTGCACCTCCGGTCCTCTTCCAACGTTTGGCAACGGCTGGCAGGATGTCGACCGCATCCTCTTTCACTAAATGCAACACGCGGTCGGGAAGCTGCGCCAGGTTGCAAGCCATAAGCAGTCGACTGGGGACCAGCGGATCGCCGTTGGCATCCGTCTTGCCAACGATCAAACGCACATGCTCGCGCGTGCGCAGCATAGCTTGCAACGCATACATGTCGCGCGCGTAGCGACTTGTGTTGTCCATCATGCCCAACTGTCGCCGCAAACCATTTGGGAGAAATGCGTCCGCGTTGGCGCTTTCAGGAACCACTCCATCGTGAATGCCGGTCACGATCAAGACCGGAGCATCATCCAGCCCCAGCTCAAGCCAACCCAGCATTTCAATCGCAGTCGGCTGCGCAGGCTCTGGAACCAACTGACCTGAGAGACTGCGCAGCAGCCAGTCGATCAGTTCAGACACTGTCATCGACGGTTCGAGCTCTGAGGGGATATCGCGCAGCGACAAAATGCCCGCGCACAATTGACTCGCTGCAGAGTATAGCGGACCTTCCAGCGGATCATCTAGGTCGACCATCTGCTTTGTGTAGGCGGCTGTCAGCACCTGCAGCAATGGGTCGACCCACTGCGAGGCCGGCTGAGACTGTGCAGTGAGCGGTTCGAGCCATTGAGTGATCGCCTGCTTGACGGAGGCGTAGGCCGTCGCCGCTCCCAGCACGCGAGCCTCTTGATTGACGAAGTCGTCGACCTCCTTTGGCAGAGCCGCTTGATAGTAGTCGTCGAGCCTTGCCAGCCAGTCGTGAGGGAGAGAGACGCCGCTAGCAGAGAACATGGTCGGCATAGCAGGGTGGCGCACCAACGCCGCCAAGGCTACGAAGCTTCGCGTCCCGATGTACTCGCCCAGCAGGCTCAGCAGCAGCGCCGGCTCGGATTGCGCTAGCGGCGTGCCGGGGCCATAGCGCGCGGTCTGGCCAGACTGTCCCAGTTGCAGTTTGAGTTCGTCTACTAGTTCGGCGTCAGGAACGCCCAAGGTCACATCGCGGGCATGATAGCGGTCGGACAACTCCGCCAGGCAGCCACAAGCCAAATCAGCCTGATCCGTCGGCGAATTGCCCACCAGTAGACATTCGTCGGGAATGTCCAATTCATAGTCTGCCCAGAGTTGGCTTTGTAGCCCGCCGAACTCGTCGAAGAGTTGGGCGGCCGACTCCGGCGCGGCAATCCAGATAGACACATGACTGGCAATCTGTGCCAGAAAACCGCGTTGGGTGTGGTTCAAGTCGACGCAGCCCACGACGACCACTTGTTTGTCTGCCACCGGCTCGCGAAACTCGAGTGCGCACAGCCGCGCGGTCTGGATGTCCCACAACTGCTGGGCATCCAGCGTGGCCAGGTAGCGCGTCTGGATACCCGCCAAGACTTGCCAGCGCTGGCGTTCTGATGAATCGCCCACGACCGCTAGGACTTGTTGGAAGTTCAGGCTATCGCTAGCCAGCTCGCGGTGAATTCCAGAGAAGATTTTTGCCAACTCTAGCCACTGCTGCACCGCCGCGGGCGCGGGGGGAGCTGGCACGATTTGTGTCAAATCTGATATTGGCGTATCGCGTAGAGCCTTCATCCAAGCCAATTGCTGAACTAGATCGCTGGCGAACGGAAATTTAGCCAAGTACAGGTGCTCTGGCAGCGAACCAACCGTCACGATTTGTGGAGGATACAGGATCAGCTCGTGTTTCTGGGCAGCAACTGCAAGCAGTTCCCCCAGCCGCCGCCGAGCCAAACCGCCCGGTAGCACGATCATCACTTGTCGCATATCCCAGTTGTCGCCCGCCGCGTATTCGCTGCGCAACTGTTCGACCACGCGCGGCAACGTCGGACCATCCCATCCCAGCCAACGCCGCTCGGGAGCGAGCTGGACCGCATTAGGCTTGTCTTGAGGCTGCGAGGTTGAATGTTTGGCGCGAGCCATATCGAGATTCCATGCTGGTGTGTTGGGCTGTCCGCTGCTGCAGTGAGACATCAACATCTATAGGCAGCGATCCATTGCTGGTCAATGTGGCTCGACGCTCCGCGTCGGTATTCCAATGTGGCTCGACGCTCCGTCGTCGGTATTCCAATGTGGCTCGACGCTCCGCGTCGGTATTCATTCACAGCCCCCATAACGCCAGATAGTCTATGAATTTACCCCATCGCAAATTTCCAATGGTAGCGGAAGTCGCCAAGATTTTCGGCTGAGGGGGCTGCCGACACTCTTGGCTGAGGGGCTGCCGACAGTCTTGGCGAGTTCCGCTACGTAAAAACCCGCTACGCTCGCCCCCTATCCACATGACTTGGCCCTCGTAGCCCCCTGCCATCTAGCCCGCCATGTGCTGAGCAACTTTACGAATAGCCTGCGCAAGTTGTATGACATACTCTTCGTTCATTGCTTCATTGATCAACACGCGCACGCTAGTGCTCAAAATCGCGTCCACTTCGGGGCATTGAACCTGGGTGTAATCCATCTTGGTCAGCCCCAGCTCCTTCACTGGCCAACGTCCTTGGAAGAAGGCATGTTCTTGGAAAACGGGATTGCCATACAGCGGCACGGGGATATAGCCAGCCGCAGCCGGAACACCTTCGGCCGACAAAGCTTGGACAAACTTCGCGCGATCGGCAATGGCCTCTGGTCGCAACCGCAGCATGTAGAACCAATATACGCAACGATCCTCACTGCGGACCTGATGCAAGTCGATACCGGGCGTACCCGCCAGTTTTTCGCTCAGCAGATTCCCCAGCCGCGAGCGTGTGTCGGCAATCTTTTCTAAACGGGTAAATTGCCCAGTCGCCACGGCAGCTTGCGGTTCGCTCATGCGGTAGTTGGTGGCAAAGCGATGGAACAGACCATCCCCACTCACGCGCATCATACCCTTATCGCCATAGGGTTGCAGCAGCGGACCGAAGCGCGGATCGCTGGAGGCCACCACTCCCCCGTCGCCGCAGGTGATGTGCTTTGAATTCTGCAATGAGAAGCAAGCCATGTGTCCGTGCGTCCCCAGCGGTTGTCCATCGTAGCGGGCACCCCAACCTTGGCAGCAATCCTCGATCAGCACCAGATTATGCTTATCGGCCAGTTGCCGTAGAGCTCGCATATCGCACGGGTTGCCGGCCAGATGCACGGCGATGATGGCCTTGGTTTTGGGGGTGATCCGCCGCTGGACGTCCGCTGGATCTAGGTTATAGGTGTGTGGCAACAGGTCGGCGAACACAGGAACTGCCTGCTGATAGATCACACCGATCACCGTCCCCATATCCGTGATCGGGCTGGTAATCACCTCGTCCCCCACTTCGATACCCGCCGCCAGGACAGCAATATGCAAAGCGGCCGTTCCCGAGGAACACGCCATCACCTGCTCCAGCGGGCAGAACTGCTGAAAGCGCTGGATCATCTGCGTGGTTTGTGGCCCCTTCCAGTAGAACAGTGATTTCTGTTGCAGCATGGCTTCGAGCTGTTGGCGTTCGGGCTCTCC
>CAKQNH010000032.1 GCA_934255105.1 uncultured Pirellulaceae bacterium | reverse complement strand
CTAACACTGTAATTTCAATAGTATTTAAAGAAACGATTATGGCCGAGTCAGAAGCAGCAACTGAGCCTCAACCACCTTCGAAAGAAGAACTGCGACTGGCGATGAAGGCCTTCCGCAAACGCCTTAAGCTAACTCGTTTGGACGACGAATCCGGCCTGGGCTATGGACCTATGTCTTCTGGGCAGAAATCGGAGATCGTGGCCATTACACCTCCCAACCAGTTTCCCAAGGCTGTCTGGCAGGAATTAGCCAACCAGGGAAAACTTAAACAGGAGCGTGGAGGTTTTTTCTCGCTCGTGGAACCGTAACGGACGATCGCGTTAGGGCGGATGTGATGCGTCGGTTTTCGCCCGCACCTCGCGGCGACTGCAGGGACATACTGATCTCGCCTCGGAACTCGCCGGTGCTTCGCAGCACTAATCAGCCTTAGACATCACGCATGATCCACCGACTACTGCGGTTCGGCGTTAAAGAATTTGCATCGACACGCTGAAATCAATAGCGGCTCGTTCCGTTGGTAGAGACCTTTCGTGAATACCTTTCTTGGCCTCTCTCAGGCCCATGCTGACCCGACCTTGCTGTCCATGCGCGACGAGCAAGGCACGATTCAAGATGCTCAGCACATGCCGGACGGGCCAGAACCGCCCCAGCGGTTTGATCGTTGAGTTTCTTTTAATCAGGCTGTTTTACCAGTAAACAATCTCGAAACGCTACCTGATCTTCACTGGAAGTTTGTCCGCCGACGCCGAGCATGAAAACCAATTGGCCGGCATCCTCGGGCACCTGAACCAATGCGACTGCGGTAACCCAATCTTCACCGGTCGAATCATCGGTTGCCCCGAATTTCTGCTGCGGGTATTTGGCGATCCAGTCTCCCTCGGCGGACTTCCAACCGATCGTGATACTAAAGAACCCATTGCCTGACGAGCGAAGCTGGGCACTGGCGAGGTAGGTTTTACCGGGTTCAACTGCGACAGTCTGGCCCAAGACGCCTGCCAACACGCCACTTGCGGTTGCCTGCGAAGGCTGATGTGCAAACGTGCCTTGAGAATAATCTTCCTGCCACGTGAACCAATCCTCTGGCAGTCCTTTGTTTGTGACTTTCTCCATCGTGCCGTTGGAAAGCAAGCTCTCACTTCGATCGACGGACTTCAATCGCGTCATCGCAGTGCCGATCGGATCACTGGCCAAACGGAGCGCCTGCGTGGCACCCGGCAATTTCTCTTCCCAATCTGGGCGAGATTTTCCACCGGGCCACCAACGGCCACGCTCACCATAAATCCATATGTAGCCATCCGATGCGGCAACTGCGGAGGCTACGTTGGCTCGCAGCCGCCGCGCCGATGTGCTCCCGCTAATGTCGATGTGATGTTTTGACCCCGGTGGACTCACATGGGCATCCATGTAGATGCCATGTCCAACGGTGAAGACCCGCCGAAACTTTTCTTGATTCTCCGGCGAAAAGAAAAGTGGTGCTTGCAGCTTGATTGTCGTGTAGGAACGATCGAATTGCGATTCACTGTTGAATCGATACGCTTTTTCATTCCCTTCACAAATCTCAATGGTCTCTGGCGCAACGTCCAGCCAACCATCAATAAAGCTAGCCAGCAAACCATAGGTGTGCGTTTGAAGCGATTGTCGAACGCTACCCGATTCGACCGTTGGAATCATGTCACAGAACAACCGATAGCTCATGATTGTGATGTCGGGATACTCCTCGGCTACCGCTCGCATGACCTGCTGACCACGCAGACGTGCTTGGCTGGCGAACTCGTCAAAAGTGTGTTCCGATGCGTTGGGCTGGGTGATGTAGCGAAACTGTCTATGAGGTTTCACATAGGGCTCGGCATCAAACAGGATGCCGCGCAGGTTGCCATGTTTAGCAAGTCGGGCGAATAGACGCCAATGCTCGGTGACATTCTCCCATGCCGCATCGTCGAACCAATCAATGTTGCCTGGGTTTGCGAAGAGATAAACGAAATTCTCTGTCGCCGTGGTGGGAGTGGCCGCTTGTAAGTCAGCAAGTTCTGCTTGGAAATCAGCCCACTGCCAAGGCTCATCGATAAAAGCATGGCCGCACCCGATCGTTTTACCGCTGGGTAACGTGCGGGTCGGCGCAATGGTGGTCCCGTCAAAGATCTCCAACGCCTCGAATGCTGATAAGTTTTCACGAAAGCGTGCCGGTGTGGGCGAGTCCCAACCCGTTGCAATCATAGGCGGCGAATGCGCCAACAGGGTGCCGCTCATTAGGAGAAAATTCACGCACAGAAACTGCGTAGCAAAGGCAGGCAGCAAAGCAGGACGAGAGAATCGAGTTTCCATAGGGACTCACCATTTTGAGCTTGAGATGATTGACTTTCACAGAGGGAAAGTTCGATTGTAATCTACACTCCAGGTGATCGCCTGTCACATCAAAGCGGTCCAAAGGGTGAGGGCCAATTCTGTTCGACACGACGGGTGCGCATGCAATCCAGTCTGTGGTGTCTACCTTGAGCCTCACCTCGCGCCGCAGATCGCCAAATTGTGCGGAAACATTGTTTGTGGTAGAAGGTACGAAAGAAAACTTGCGGATGCGCATGCTCGCGTGAAGTTCCTGCGACGCGAGGCGCGGCGACGGAAATTGAATGAACTCACCATTAATCAAGCCTCACGCATCCGCCCCGATTCGCTCGCGACAACGTTGCCCACTGTGGTGGCGCTCCCCTACTTAGCACAAAATCTAAGCCCGCTATCGTAGCAGCGAAAGAATAAGTTTAGAGCTACTGTACTCGCAATGGCGCAGGAGGCGTGCGCGATCCGCAAACAGTCGCAATGCACTCATTCAGATAATAGCTCAGCCTCTGTGGCTGACCGAGATGAATCGGATGCGGACGATGCGCATGACACCGCCGACGGTCTCAATGATAAGACTCAACGGTTCGACCGACTGAACGGCATTGCCTGCGGAACTTGCGGCGGCAAGTGCTGCAATCTGGGAGGTGATCACGCGTTCTTACATACGAGCCTTCTTCGCCGTGTTCTCGACGAACGCCTGGGCATCTCGTCGGAAGCGCTTACCGACGCTTATATGCAACGAATTCCCGCAGAGACCTACGAGAAATCGTGCATCTATCATGGAATCCATGGTTGCGGATTGAAGCGGCGTGGGGTCGTCGGGGGAAATGCGCGACAACCAGCTCGCAAAACAGGGCTCGTGCCAGACAAGCTGGCATGGGGCCGAAACTGTTTGATTTGTGGGTTCAAACGGGCAGGAGTGCCCGTTCTACGCTAGGGGGTTGTCGGCGTGTCAATCCCCGCTGACTTTGAATGCAAAGTGATGTCCAATGACCGCTTCGTCCTCAATTTGGATAACCTTGGGATTACACTGCGCATGAAATCCGACAGCGAGTCTCAGCAGCGTCATGGCAGCGCGGCTTTGGCCAATTTCCCCTTCGATCCGGCTCGGCTACCGTTTTTTTATGGCACGGTGGTGCTTGTGTGCGGCACGCTGGGTGTATTGGCCAGCGCGCCTGGGCAAACCGTGGGCGTGTCGGTGTTTACGGACTATCTGATTCAGGCTCACCAACTGTCGCGCAATTGGCTCAGCTTTGCCTATTTTGTCGGCACGATTGCCAGTGCGCTTCTGATCGCGCGCGCGGGCCATTGGTACGACAGATTGGGAGGAAGGTGGGTGTCCACTGCCTCGGCTGCCATGTTGGCGCTGGCATTGACGGGGATGAGTTTTTCGGTCCCGCTCGCGGCTTCGATAGCGTCGGTTTTACCCGACAATTACCGCCATCAAGCATCGTTCGTAGTTCTGACGCTAGGCTTCTTCGCGATGCGTTTCTTCGGGCAAGGCATGTTGACCTTGTCGTCTCGCAATATGGTGCTGGAGTGGTTTGAACAGCGACGTGGGATGGCGCTGGCATTTATCGGGACATCCGTCGCCTTTGGTTTTTCAATGACTCCCCCCTTTTTCGAGTGGCTGATCCAGCAAGGGGGCTGGTCGTGGGCTTGGCAGTCGATTGCCGTGATCCTGGCCGTCTTTTCGGTAGTTGCGTTTTGCCTGGGTCGCGCCAGACCGGAAGACCACGGCTTATCGCCGGACGGCCCCTATGCAAAGCAGAGTCGGAAGACGCATACTGAAACGTTGAGTGGCCGACATTTCACTCTCTCAGAAGCTCGACGAACCTACAGTTTCTGGGTCTTCACGCTGAGCGTCGTCCTGTCCGGCTTGGTACTGACGGCTTTCTCTTTTCATGTGGTGTCCTTCTTCGCGGATGCCGGCATGACACGCAGCCAAGCGGTTGCCGTTTTCCTCCCGGCAGCCGGTGTTAGCGTCGTGGTCGAATTGATCGGTAGTTGGCTCAGCGACTTCGTCAAGTTGAAGTATCTAGCGATGGTTCAACTGGCTGGGGTCATAGTGCTCTCGCTGAGCCTGACATTCTTGGAAGCGCGGACATCCATTATCTTTTTGGTGTTGGGGATGGGGCTGATGCAAGGCATGTTCGGTATCATTTCCGCCGTGACCTGGCCGCGGTTTTACGGCCGAACGCATCTCGGCGTGATCTCAGGGTTTTCGACGTCGATCGTGGTGGCCGGCACAGCAGTCGGCCCGTATCTTTTCAGTGTTGCGCAGGATCAGTTTGGGAGCTACCGACCGGCGACCCTGCTATGCGCAGTGGTCGCATTGGTGTTGTTTGTCGCCTCATCCCGCGCAGAGCGCCCGCAGTAGATTGCTAGCCTCAGCCTTGGCCAACAGCATGGTGAGGTGAGGTGGCAGTTCGAGTGGTGGCCTTCTGTCGCTGCCCGCTCTATTGATCAGCCGCTGTTTCTTCAAATGGCAAAGGTTCTTCAAATAGCAAAAGCAAGGCTCGGCGGAGCGATCTACGACAAAGGAGGCGACGAAGGAAGCTTGTGAAAGTGACTCCGCTATGAGATGATTTGGGCGTTTGGAGGTCAGGTTCTCATCTCGTTGGGTGGTGTGCAGTGCGATGGTCCCACTTGTTCTGGAAATTGTTTCTTGTCTTTGGCGGGCTAAACCTGGCACTGGCTTTGATATTTCTTGGCATTGTGACTGCTGTACAGCGAAACGAGGTTCATCGACAAGTCGAACATCGACTTTTCACGACGGCGGTGCTGCTGCGGAGCCATGTGAGCGAACTGGTTGCCGATATAACCAACGCCGATGAGCCAACTCGCCGGACCAGCCTGGAACGACTGCAAGCCGTTGTCCAACGTCTGGCAGCGGAAAGCGACACGCGGATGACGATCGTGGCCGCCGATGGACAAGTGTTAGCTGATTCCGCGCACGACCCAAAAACGATGGTCAACCATGCCAATCGCCCCGAGCTGATCGCCGCAGCCGAGTCGGGTAAAGGGACCGCGACGCGGGCGAGTCCGACGC
This sequence comes from uncultured Pirellulaceae bacterium, assembly GCA_934255105.1. Lineage (GTDB taxonomy): Bacteria > Planctomycetota > Planctomycetia > Pirellulales > Pirellulaceae > Aureliella. The sequence continues at coordinate 9,813 of CAKQNH010000032.1, read as the reverse complement.
TGCAAGTCGACATGAGCTATCTGTCGCTGCCTATCTACCCTCACGCAAAATCGTCGGCACAAGTTCGCGTGGCTGTAGAGCTCAGCACGATTCACCAGCGTTTGGCCACCATGTATCGATTCCTTTGGCTGTTGGCGTTCGCCTTTGCTATCTTCGCCATGGGCACAACCTATTTTCTGGTTCGACGAGTTACCACTCCGCTGGCTCAGTTGACAGAGCGAGCGCAGGCCATCGCGGCTGGTACTGAGCAATATCCAGTCCTGGTCCACGGCCATGATGAGGTTGGGCAGTTGGCTGAGGCTTTTAATCAAATGCAGTCCGAATTGGCCAAACGATTCCGGCAACTCCAGGAAAACAACGAACAGATGTCCACTGTGCTGGCTAGCATGGACCAAGGCATTGTCGCGATCGATACAGAGCAACGAATTGTGCTGGCCAACGATGCTAGTAAGGAGTTTTTGAATTTCACTATCGACAACGCGGTCGGTCGCCCGCTACTCGAGGCAGTTCGCAACCGGACGCTGCATGACGTAGTGCAGAAGTGTCTCGAGAAGGGCGCACCGGTTCAAGCCGAATTCGAATCCTTGACACGCCGGCGGAGGGAGCTGGTGGCCCGTGCTATTCCGTTGCCTGGACCGTCAAAATTTGGGGTTGTGATCGTGTTGCACGACATCACCGAACTGCGGCGATTGGAGAACGTACGGCGAGATTTCGTCGCCAACGTCTCTCACGAACTAAAAACACCTTTGGCCTCGATCAAGGCGTATGCGGAAACGTTGCGGCTGGGTGCGGTGAATGACCCAGAGCACAACATGCGATTCATCGACCGCATCGAGGAACAAGCGGAGCGGTTGCATCAACTGATCCTGGATATGCTGCACATCGCCCGCGTGGAGTCAGGCAAGGAAGCATTCGATATTACAGAGGTGTCGATCGGTGAGGCAGTCGAGGCATGCCGGATTCTACATGCCGAAACAGCGCAAAGAAAAGACATTGAATGGATGATTCATCCTCCTGATACGGAGCTCTATGCGCTGGCGGACGAGGACGGTTTCAACACGATTTTGGACAATTTGGTCGTCAACGCGATCAAGTACACACCTCCAGGAGGTCGAGTCAGCTTGCGGTGGTGGGGCGAGGGTGAGTACGTCACGATCGAGGTGGCCGACACGGGAATCGGTATCGCCGCGGAGGACCAAACACGCGTGTTTGAGCGTTTCTTCCGGGCGGACAGAGCCCGCTCGCGGGACCTAGGTGGCACCGGGCTGGGCTTATCGATTGTTAAACATCTGTGCCAAGCTTTCGGCGGTTCGGTAAACCTGCAAAGCCAACTTGGCCAAGGCAGCACGCTGCGCATTTGCTTGCCTGCAGCTCACCTTCCGCCCTAGCACCAAGCCTATGAAAATCATCCCGCCACTACTGGCGGAAACCACCTGATAGCGGACAAACCAAGCCTTGATGCAAAATCTTTATAGCTTCAACTGATCTTAGCGCAATCTTAACAATCGCTCTCTACCATAACGGGCACATCGGCAGGCGCTACCCCAGCGTCTTCCCACCATTGCCTTGGAAGAGAAGATCTGCATGCTACTCACCACCGTGTTCTTACGCAATTTTGCCGCGATTGGTTTAATCATGGCGCTCTTACCGGGTTGCCAGCCAGCAACCAACGCGCCCATCTACTCCGGCGACTCTTCCGTCCCCGCGGCTGACGATGAAGGTCAGCGCAGCAATGAGCTGACACAGATTCAAGGGCATGTCGAAATCGACGGCAGCAGCACCGTGGCACCAATCAGCGAAGCGGTGGCCGAAGCTTTCGGCAAAACTTTCAAGAACGTCAAAGTCACCGTGGCGATCTCAGGCACCGGCGGTGGGTTCAAGCGATTTACCAATGGCGAGATCGATATTTGCGATGCCTCACGCCCCATGAAGGACTCGGAGTTCAAAGCCTGTCAAACGCGCGGCGTATCGTTCGTCGAACTACCGATTGCCTACGACGGGTTGTCAATTGTGGTCAATCACGCCAACGACTTCGTCGACCAACTGACCATCGGAGACTTAAAGAAGATTTTTCTCCGCGAAGGAGGTGCTAAAACATGGCGAGACATCAATCCAAAGTGGCCCAATTTAGCCATCAAGATCTATGCTCCGGGAACCGACTCTGGAACGTTCGACTATTTCTTTGGCGACGTGGTCGCCCAGGATAGCGACAACGAGCACCCGCGAGACGACATGTCGGTCAGCGAAGACGACAACGTATTGGTGACTGGTGTGGCTGGGGAAAAAGGGGCGATTGGCTTCTTTGGTGCATCCTATTACTTTACCAACCGAGACAAAACCAGAGCCGTTCCAATCGTCGACCCGGTGACTGATAAAGCCGTTCTGCCAACCCCCGACACCATCAAGAGCGGCGCGTATGCACCGTTTAGTCGGCCGCTATTTATCTACGTTAAAGCCGACGCTATGAAACGTCTAGAGATCAAGCAGTTTCTGAAGTTTTACTTAGAGCATGCGGCAACGCTAGCGGAAAAAATGGACTATGTCGCTTTGCCTAGCGAGATCTCAGACATTGGACGCTTGCACTATGACAGCCGAATCACAGGCACGCACTACTTGACGCCGAGCTTGGAAAAGCGCTCTGGCCCGTTGGGCGAGTTGTACAAGGTCGCAAACGCGGTTGATATCCAATAGAGAAGGTTTATGTCTGCTGACTCACACTCGATCCACATTGCCACTGACGAGCTTTCCGCCGTCGTGCATCATCCCTCTCGGCGGCGTTCGCCGTTGGTGGCTCATGTGCGCGATCGGGTGGCTCGAGGAGTGCTGCTGCTCTGTGCGCTACTGTCGATCTTTATTACGTTTGCGATCATCTTTGTGTTGTTCAAGGAATCGTATCGGTTCTTTGAGATGCAAGGTGTGACGCTGAGAGGTTTTTTTGGATCAACAAAGTGGTCACCAATGTTTACCGGCGAGATAGGCATCTGGCCTTTGGTGAGTGGGACGATGTTGGTGACTGTGGTGGCAATGCTTGTGGCCTTACCGTTGGGATTAGTCACCGCTATCTACTTGAGCGAATACGCCCCGCGGCGGCTGCGATCGATCTTGAAACCTACGCTGGAGGTATTAGCGGGGATTCCCACCGTCGTGTATGGTTATTTTGCTTTGACGGTCATCACTCCGGGGCTGAAGTTCTTTCACGAGGGCTTCAATGTCTTCAACGCGCTGAGTGCCGGATTAGCTGTCGGAATATTGTGTCTACCGACCGTCTGTTCATTGTCGGAGGACGCGCTCAGAGCGGTGCCGCGAAGTTTACGTGACGCGGGATACGGATTGGGTGGAACTCGCTTTGACGTTGCTACGCGGATCGTTGTACCGGCAGCCTTGTCTGGACTCGTCGCCGCGTTTCTGCTGGCGATCGCGCGGGCCATTGGTGAAACGATGATTGTTGCCTTGGCGGCCGGAGCCACCGCGCGGATGACGCTGGATCCTCGCAATGAAATCCAAACGATGACCGGCTGGATGGTGCAAATGGCACTCGGTGACGCTAGTCACGAAGGGATGCAGTATTACTCAATGTACGCCGTCGCAGCAGTATTGTTTGTCATGACGATGACGTTGACGCTTCTCGGTAATCTAGTTCGACTGCGGTTTCGCGAGGCTTATGAATGAGCGATGAGCAAACACATTCGCCCCAGCAACACCAACTGGACCATCCTAGACAACAGCGATCGCTGCGGATGCGTCACCGCTTGGACCACCTGTTTGTACGGTTTTGCCAAGTCACGGCTTGGTGCTCGGTTGCGATTTTGTCGCTCATGTTAGCAGCGATTCTCTATCAGGGCTTACCGGGGCTCGACTGGAGATTCGTCAGTTCGGCCCCCAGCGCGACGCCGTCCGAGGCAGGCATTCGTCCAGCTCTGTTCGGTTCAATTTGGTTGTGCGGCGTGTGCGCTTTATTCGCCATGCCCATCGGGGTGGCGACCGCAGTTTTCTTGGAAGAATTCAAGCCACGCGGGCGAGCCCTGCGCGTGCTGCATGGATTCATTCAGCTCAACATCAGCAACCTTGCCGGCGTACCATCGGTGGTTTATGGGATTATCGGATTGACTGCTTTCGCCGGTATGTTTGGACTGATGGGTGGCGTTGATCAACCGATCGTCGAGATGGGTGCCAAGTACTACGACCAATTCGTCAGTGAAGGCGATCGGATTCTGCTGGTGCCTGCGGAGAGCCAGAGCAGTCCGCCCCACTCATTGGCCAGCGGCCTGGTGGCTGCAACAATTTCCGGCGAGCCCGTGAGGCTGCATGTGATCGGCCCCCGCGATGCACTGCCTCAGGACCAATCTCTACGCGAGCTGACGCTCCGCTCGGATGCCGAAGCGGGTCGGATCAGCCACAAGTCGTGGTACTACGTTCGTTTTCCACTGGGGCGAGGTGTGTTGACCGGCGGCTTGACGTTGATGTTGGTCGTGCTGCCGACGGTAATCATCGCCTCGCAGGAATCATTGCGTGCGGTTCCCAACTCACTGCGCGAAGCGTCGCTGGGAATCGGTGCCACGCGTTGGCAAACCGTTCGGAACATTACATTGCCCGCGGCCACACCGGGAATCATGACCGGCGCGATTTTGGCCATGAGTCGTGCAATTGGGGAAGCAGCGCCGGTACTGATCATATGCGGCATCGTCTATATCGGATCGAGTCCAGGAAATCTGATGGACGATTTCTCAGTGATGCCGCTGCAGATTTTCAACTGGGCGGCCCGCCCGCAAAGCGAATTCCACAGCGTGGCAGCCAATGGGATCATCGTCCTGCTGACCGTACTACTCACCTTCAACGCGGTCGCCGTACTAATTCGCAATCGCACCCAACGACCGATCAGCTAAAAAAACACAACTAATAAGGTAAATACCATGCCGTCAACTGTCGAACAGCGGAGTACCAACACCGCGCCGATGCGAGCGACCCCGCCAGCCAAGGAGTCAGTAATGCCATGCGATGCGGTAGGTAAGCCAAAGGGTTCCGAGGTGGTCACTGAGATAGAGATTGATCAGTTCAATGCCTACTACGACAGCTTCCAAGCTCTGCGCGAGATTTCACTAGCGATTCCCAAGAACCGCGTGACGGCATTCATTGGCCCCAGCGGTTGCGGAAAAACGACCTTGCTGCGGTGGATCAATCGCATGAACGATATTGTGCCAACTGCCCGAGCGGAGGGCAAGTTGCAGTTGGGTGCTAGGGACATCTTGTCGAAGAGTACCGATGTGGTCGACCTTCGACGGCAGGTCGGTATTGTCTTCCAAAAACCCAATCCCTTCCCTAAGTCGATCTACGACAATGTCGCTTATGGACCGCGTTTACACTTGCGACTGTCACGCTCTGAACTGGATGGCTTGGTCGAATGGTCGCTGCGCAAAGCGGCGGTGTGGGATGAAGTTAAAGATCGGCTTCGCAAACCGGCACTGGCCCTGAGCGGTGGACAACAGCAACGGGTTTGTATCGCGCGGACGATCGCTACTGGGCCGCAAGTGCTGCTAATGGATGAACCCTGTTCGGCGCTCGATCCGATTTCGACCAGCAGTATCGAGGATCTGGTGTATGAACTGCGCCAGCAATATACAATCGTGATGGTAACGCATAATATGCAGCAGGCTTCGCGGGTGTCGGACATGACGGCCTTTTTCTTTCAAGGACGAGTGATTGAATATGGTGCGACCGACCAAATCTTTGCACGTCCGCAACAAAAGCAGACCGAGGATTATGTCACGGGTAAATTCGGATAATCCGCTATGACAAAACATCTGGACCGCGATATGCAACGCTTGCACCGAGATATCCTAGCTCTCTGTGCTCAAGTCGAGGACATGATCGACAAAGCAGGGCGATCTCTTCAGAAGGGGCGTCTCGACTTAGCCGAGGAGGTGATCCGCCAGGATGAGTTGGTCGATGCTCAAGAGGTATGGATCGAGGAGGAGAGTTTGAAGGTGCTGGCATTGCATCATCCGGTCGCCACCGATTTGCGACGCATTGCCACCGTGATCAAAATAAACAATGATCTGGAACGGATTGCCGATCTGGCCGTTGGTATTGCCCAACGTGCTATCGGCGTTGGGGACTACCGGAACTTCGCGATTCCCGTCGGCGTTGCCCCGATGGTTGCCAAAGTCAACAAGATGCTGAGGGGCGCTTTGGACGCGTTCACCAAGCTGGATGTCGAAGCCGCCAAGCAGGTGATCCTCAGTGACCACGAAGTCGATGAGCTGCACGTGGATCTAATCGCCAAGCTGAGACAAATCATGCAGAATGATGCGCAGTTGGTGGCTCCGGCGCTGCACTGCTTTTCCGCAATTCGGCATCTGGAACGCATTGCCGACTTGGCAACCAACATTGCTGAAGACGCAATCTATTTAGTCAGTGGCGAAATTGTGCGTCACCGTAGCATCCTCGCCAATCGCCCGGACGAACATACTACAAAACAATGGTAAAAACGACTGTATTAATCATCGAGGATGATCGTTCGCTGGCCGAGGTGATTAGCTATAACCTGAGTCGTGATGGCCACCATGTGATCGTGGCCCACGATGGCGAAGATGGTCTGACCCAAGCCAGACTCAAACTGCCCGATGTCATCATCTTGGATCTGATGTTGCCGGTTCTCGACGGCCTGGAGGTCTGTCGACGAATCCGTTCAGACTCTGCCACCAAAAATGCGTGGATCCTGATGTTGACCGCCAAGGCGGAAGAATCCGACCAGTTGATCGGTTTCGCCCTCGGGGCTGACGACTACGTGACCAAACCGTTTAGCGTTAAAGTCTTGCTCGAACGCATCAAGTCGCTGTGCCGTAGAGACAGTGTCGACGATGGCGAAAACCGAATTGCCAGCCAAGGCGTTGCTATCGACCAATTGCGCTGCCGAGTAACGATCGACGAGCGGCTAGTCCAATTGACTCATAGCGAGTATCGACTGCTGGCCTGTTTGCTACGTCAACCGGGCCGGGTTTTTTCTCGGTCGGAGTTGATCGACGTAGCACTTGGTGAAGACACGATGGTGCTGGAGCGAACGATTGACGTCCACATCCGCTCGTTGCGCAAGAAGCTCAGCCAGCACGCCCAATTGATAGAAACCGTTCGAGGCGTGGGCTACAAATTCCGCGACCCCAACGATGAGCCAGCGACTTGGCTCGACGATAACTGAAGACACCGCAACCAGCCAGTCGCTCGTTGCGGTGAGAGAGTACAGGAACGGTTAGTTGCCGAAAGGATCGCTGGGTGGCACGCCCCCTTCAGCGCGGGTCAAGATGGCTCGCAGGCTGATCGGATCGATCGTTTCAGCGAGGAAGTGAACGCTACCATCGCCGAGCACCGTCTGAACGCCGCCGGAGTGGAACGAGAACGGTTCGTCATTAGGTCCACAGTTGTTGTCTGACCACAGGCAGGTTGACGTCGAGCCGCCGGTGGGAGTTTTATTCTGGTTGATGTAGGCCTTAGTATTTGGCGCACCTGAGACTCCACTTCCGGCCGCATCTGGGTCCGCCCAGCGCACCACACTTCGCCTATTATTTGCGGCGCAGCCTACACCGAAACCGAGTGAGCAGGCGGGATCACTGTACTTAGAGATCGAACCTGTCGAGGGCCCGTAGGAGGAGTTGACATCGAGTCTGCCCGCATCTTCGATGATGGCGACTGTGTTGGACAGACCATCGCTAGCGCCAGCCAGCGTTGGCCAACTCAACCGCCCTTTGAACAGGGCCGGCCCGGGCGAGGCTGCAAATCCTAAGAGCCCCAACTGCGTGCTACTTTTTACGTTGGATGTGATCGCCTGGCCAGTAGGATCAATGTCGGTGTAAACGACACAGAAGTAGTCTAGACGTCCAAAGCGGAACGGATCCAGCGTGGTACTATAGGGATCGGAGGGACAGACGAAGATAGGTACTTCATTTTGAGTAGCTACTTGATTGGCTGGAAAGCGACTGTCGTTATAGTAGAAACCCAAGTTCATCGTGTTGTAAATGTTCCCTTGCTCCATGAACGGCAGCATCACGGTAAAGGGGGAATGAGGTGCAAAGCAATAGTCGGTCCGCGCAGGTGGACTGAGCGACATGTCTGTCTGTTTTGCGTCAGTAGGAAGTTGAATGCGATACGGCCGGCTCTCCGGTAAGCCCAGGTGAGTTGTGGACGAACCGTTCGACGCGCGATATCTCTGAAGCGTTGTCGAAGGAAGGCTTCAGTGCCAGCCCGAATACCGTGGACCATTTGTTGCGGGATGAACTCGGGTTGGGACGCAGGCAAGCTCTGAAGGATACCTCCTTGGCTGACACACCCGATCGCGACGCTCAGTTTCGAATGATCGCAGACTTGCGAAAGCACTATGAACTCTGGAACCTTCCAATCATCAGCATCGACACGAAAAAGAAGGAACTCCTTGGCAATTTCCACCGGCCTGGTGCGTGCCGCACAAGTGGGTTCGTTCATACTTTCGATCACGACTTCGGGAGTCATGCGGATGGGAAGGTTATCCCCTATGGCGTCTACGACGTCAGCGCCAATGAAGGCTTCATGTTGCTCGCGCAAGGCTCTGACACTGGGCAGTTGGTTTGTGACGCAATCAGAATGTGGTGGAACAGGATGGGCCGCTATCGCTATGACGGAGCCTATAAAATGCTTGTGCTGGCTGATAGTGGCGGAAGCAACGGATACCGAAACACGCTGTTTCGCGAAGAACTCTGGAAGCTCTCTGGTCGTCTTGGATTTAAAATACAAGTAGCTCACCTTCCGTCGTATTGCTCGAAATACAACCCGATCGATCATCGAATGTTTTGTCATGTCAGCCGCGCCCTCAAAGGCGTAATCTTCCGCAGCATACAAACTATCCGAGACGCAGTCGCGAGAACCAAAACTTCAACAGGACTGAAAGTCAATGCCGCCATCGCTAACAAGGTCTACCCCAAAGGCATTAAGGCATCAGAGCAGTTCATATTAGGAGATTTCATCTCCTACAATGAAGATCTACCCAAGTACAACTATTGCACAACCAACTTCATATAATCGGGAAGTTATTGTTGAGCCGTCCCTTAGCGGCAGAGCCGCGGACTTGGATAGCCTGGGGTAAAGCGCGGGCGAGCCCCAGCGAGCCAAGCGGAACCCCAGGACAGCGTTCCTCCCCCCTCGCGCATATCCCCTACAGCATCAGCGACCGAGGAATAAAGCTCCACCAGCGCGCGCTGCATCTTCGAGGTCGCGACCTGTTTCAACTCGACGATGGCCTACGTGGCGCAACATTGCGCGGGGATTGAAACCAGGATGAATGGCGCATTCGACTGCATGCGATTATCCCATTAGCGTGGGCGTGTTGCGGACTCGGCATAGCTCCGTTTTCTATCCGGCGTTCTCCTCGTCCGCACCTTCGTTCGGGGCGTCTTCCGATGGTTCCGCTGCGCTCCACCATCGGCTAACAAAATCCGCGGCTTTGCCGCTAAAGGCAAAATGCGAATTGGGAAAGGCAAAATGAGGGATGAGGGATGGGGAATAAGAAGGGTGAAGTGGGGGGTGGGGAGATTCGGGGTGGAAACAAGATGGGGCGAAGTCCGGGGTGACGTTGTTGGGCGGAGGGCTGAGTTGGATGCCAATTTGCAGGATAAGCAGCCACCCATGCACTACCTGTCAATCCAAACTCCCAGGCTAACGCCACGACGGCTAATTGTGCGCATAGACTGATGCGTGGGTGCTTATGAAGGGGTGATTTGGCGGTTTTCTGGCGCAGTGGGGGCGGAACGCTTGATTTTAGAGGGGAGCATAGTTTAGTATGGCACCAAGTCC
>CAKQNH010000031.1 GCA_934255105.1 uncultured Pirellulaceae bacterium | reverse complement strand
TCGCAGGACGCTGCTTTCTAGTGCTGGGGATCGTGCAACTGGGCCTAGTTGCACTTGTCGCAGAGCTGCTCATCGACCGGCAGGTAGCCTTTGATTTTGCCATCGAGTTTTGGTTTTTCATTTTCGCGACTGGCGTGGCCCTGTTCAATCGCTCGACGAACCCTTTTGCGCCCGAGATTTTGGGTCTGGAGCTTTGCCCGCTGCGCATCCAGCCCACCAGCTCGATCAGCTATCGCGTTCGCAGCCGCGCTCTGCACCGCTATACGACATCGCAAAATCTGCCTCGCTTTTTTGGTGCGATGTTCTTTGGTTGCTTGCTGTTTTGCATGTTGATCGGGGCACAAATGTTCATCTTGGGTGCCAGCACCGGACGCTGGTCGTGGAGCGCTTGGTTCGATCACTGCGGACTGCAGCTCAGCCTGTGGTGCGTGGGAATGTTCCTGGCCGTGTTTCGGTTTTTGTCCTATCTGGACAACCGCATTCGATTGGAAGGCTGGGAGATCGAACTGCGACTCAAGGCCGAAGCTGCCCGCTTGGAAGCTTCAACGCCCGTTGGTAATGCCGGGGATCGTGTAGCTCGTGTAGCCCGCTTCGCGAGAGCCTGGGATTCGTGCCGCGTTTTATGTAGCGGAACTCGCCAAGACTTTCGGCCAAAAAGCGCCCGAAACTTTTGGCGAGTTCCGCTACGGAAAACGCGGCACTCTTGGCGAGTTCCGCTACGTAAAAGTTCGCTGTACTTTGCATGCGGCTTAGTTCTCGCAGCGACGTTATTGCCCGGTGCCACCACGCATCTCACCGCAGCCGAGTCGCCGGTGGAGCAGGCCGCCCAGTCGCTCCCCATCAGCGACTGGTACGACAAACAAACGGAGCGTTTCCGTCCGCCTGAAGTTGTACCCGCCGACGACGATCCACTGCGCACCCAGGGGAGCGTTAGCCAATCCCCGCCAGCCACAGCTAGCGACCTGCCGTCGGCTAGCCAGCCAACGTTCGCGAGTTGGCCTGTGGGTGAATTCGCTCAGTTGCTGCAGACGCTTACCTTCATCCTGTTGGCCATCGCCCTAATAGTTTTAATGGCCTGGTTGACCTACTATTCGCTGCGCGACTACCTGCCCGAGAAATATCTAAAGCAACAATCGAAACGTGTGACCATCGACCCCGCGCGCATCGTGGACTTGCCGTTTGAATCCAAACGCTCCGCTCATGACCCGCTTTCGGCTGCGGAGCAGGCCATGCACGCGGGTAACTATGACGAAGCTATCGTGTACCTGTTAGGCTACCTGTTGTTGGCGCTCGACCAGACGCGCTTGATCCACTTGCAACGCGGCAAGACGAACCGCATGTACCTCCGCGAACTGCGCAATCAACCGGCATTGGCTGCGATTGTCAACTCGGCCGTACTGCCGTTTGAAGCCAGCTACTTTGGCAAACACAGCGTTGCTCGTCAACAGTTCATGACTGCTTGGCAGCAAGTCGACACGTTCCATCAACGGTTGCAATTGTCAGCCCAAGCCAGCTCGCTCGCATCCAGCATTTCACCCGTCGATGCGTTGCCATCCAGTGCATCGCCGACCGGCGCGCAGGCGGCTTCCAAACTGGATAGTAAGCCGGACAACAAGCCGGGTAAGCTCACAATGGGCTTGTTGCTGGGGGTGAGCTGCCTGAGCACTGCCGGCTGTGGCCCCTGGACATCGGATGCGCACCCGTACGGCGCGGTCGCATCGCCCGCTGCCAATCGCAGCCTCAATGGTCTCGGCCTACATCGCAAGCTGTGGGAGTCTCAGGGGGCCAAATGCTCGACACCCTCCCGACTATCTCCCAAACTAGATCAAGCTGACGTGATCGTCTTAGTGGGGCAGTCGTACGAACCACCGGGGATCGACGCCCGGCGCTGGCTGGAGCAGTGGTTGGCTACTGGCGACCAGCGCACGCTGCTCTACTTTGGACGCGGTTTCAACGCGGATATTCTCTACCGCCAGCAGACGCTCGACGAACTCTCAGGCGCACAGCGACGGCGTGGAGAAGAGCTGCTGGCACTGCGACGAGCGGACGAATTGCGATTGCGTTGGCAGCAGTTGCCCGGAGCGGTTTTTTGCGATTGGTTTTATATCGACGCGCAGCGGGCGATGACTGATTATCGCAAATTCCAAAGTGATTGGCCCTACACAGAACAGTTCGCCGAAGCATCGGCCGCCGCCGCTTTGAAGGGCCGGTGGCCAGTCGATGTGGCATTGCAACCTCCCGATTCGCAGCACTGGAGGGACAAACTCTCGCAGCAGATCCAGCAGATGCCAGAAACAGCTTCAGCCAAAACGCAGGCCCCCGAGAGTGGCTCCAGCAGTCCCCAAACAGTACACGAGTCAGAGCGGCCGCTGCGGCGCAGCCTGTGGAGTCCTGGCGAATTCGGCGGTAGCGAGCCGTGGCTCGACGCGCTGGAAAATCCGTTGGAATCGGAGGTTCTACTGTCCGCCGACGATGGTCAGCCCTTGATATTTCGGCTGACTTCCGACGGGGTGCCCGGTGGGCGACTAGGTACTGGCCAGATCGTGATCGTGACCAATGGATTTCCCATCCTCAATGGATCGTTGGTCACACCGCTGGGCGCAGAGCTCGGGCAGTTTGTTATCGATATCTGTGGGCCAGCCGAGCGGGTGGCGTTGCTGGCCTTTGATCAACGCGGATTGCTGATCTCAGGAACTGAAGAAAGCGGACTCAGTGGTGCCGGACTGGAGATGTTCACGGTTTGGCCGTTGAGCGCAATCACCATGCCCGCAGCGCTGCTTGGGATCATCGTCTGTGCGGCGTTGTGGCCTATCTTGGGTCGTCCACAACCTCTAAATCAGCGCAGCGTTTCCGATCTAGGCTTGCATGTCGAAGCCATCGGTCGCTTGATGAGCGAGACGCATGACAGGCAATACGCTGCGGAGACGATCGACGAATACTTCCGCAAAGTTCGTGGCGAAACGCCTCCCGCCTGGCTGAGCGACGAAGTGCCAGCAGCTCAGCCACAAAACACCTCTCCCCTGTAGCACACGCACTCCTGCCTTTTTATACCCCACAAGTCATTTCCAGTCGTACAGATCGTTCCCTCTCCCTCGCCTAGGCTCGACCTCTCCCAGAGGGAGAGGATCCAGTGCAAGCAGAGCTAGTGTAAGAAAATCGATCGGGAAAAGGCTCGCGAATCGGGAAAAGGCTCGCGAAAAGTTGTAAGGTATAAAAAGTTGCGGGGTATAAAAAGGCACTCCTGCCCGTGTAAATCAGCCCACGACCAGCAGAGCTGCTGCTGTGGTGAGCGTGCAGCCCAAGGAACTCCAGCCAACGCGCCACAAGTATTTGGCCGGTGGTGGCCACGTCAGCACATAGACGCTCATCGCCCACATGGGCAGCACCACCAGTACGCGTGGGTGCGAGCCGAATGCTAGTCCGACCAAAGCCACTGTTAGCAGTCCGAAGAGGGCTAAGTAGATGCTGCGCGGCCGCCGCTTTTGCGCGGCGATGACACCGCGAACAGCCAGCGTAGTGGCAGTGAAACCCAACAACCACACCAACCAAATGTCGATCACTTGCCCCAGCGGCATACCGCCCGCGAACAGTATTGGCAGACAGGTAGCCGATAATCCGACCACGCCCCACAACTGCCCCCACAGGCTGCGGTGTTTTCCAGCCAGGGCCAGCGCAAAGCCAACGACAGCCAGCACGAGGCAGCCCAGCAGGGAAACGCGAACTGCCGTAGAACCCAGCACGAGCGCCACCGAACCACAGATAACGCTCACGCTCAGCAGCCCAGCCAGTCGCTGCTTGGCTGCGGGGGTATTGCGCTGAGCCCGCGTGCCGCGCAGTCCCCAAGCAACTAACAAGGGCTCATGCGCTACAAAGCCTGCGGTCGCGGCGATGGCCACGCACACGCCAGTTAGCGTAGGGCCAGCGATCAGCAGCGCGGTTGCCAGCGGGATTCCCAAAATTGCATATGCGCCATGCTCTTTGGGCTGCAGCTTGGCGGCCGGCGTCGCCGGCACCGGTTTCATCTGGCCGGGGGGAGTTTGTTGCGGCTTGGTCGCCGGGATCGTAGCTGAGCTCATGACTTCCTAGCCGCCTCCGGATCTTGCGGGCATGTCGGTGAGTGCACAAAACATCGGTGCGTTCAGACTCGCTATATTGCTTGTGCCAACCTAGTTTGCTTAGGCTAAGCATTATAGTAGCGTATAATGCACTTGCAGGTATAGTATTCATCGCCTCTAAAACCATCGCCACCATGCGGCAAAGCGTCGCACGTCCCCGAGCTGTGGATTTTTAGGAACGCAAGGCTCCAATGTCCAATGGTAGCGGAACTCGCCAAGACTTTCGGCCACTGGACGTCGTTTGGATGGTTGACTGTCTCAATCGATCGGTGGCTGTTTATACTTCTCCCTCTGCCGTGCAGGTGCTCGGCGAAACCGATACGATTGACGGAGGAAGCGCTGTGCATGGTTTCACTGCGAGGGTCAGCGACTTCTTCGCGGATCTGGATATTGGTCAAATTATTGGCCAACATTGACTAATGACCATACGCGAGCGAGAGCAGAGCTAACGCAAGAAAATCGATAGGGAAAAGGCTCGTGAAAAAATGTGGGATTTAGGATATAAACGGGCAGGAGTGCCCGTTCTACGCCTCCAGACTCCCAGGAACTTTTTGACAATGGAAGAATCCAATGCTAGCGACGAACCTTTGAGGGGAGACTCTATGCGAGAGGAAGCGTTACCGAGCCAGGGGAGACTGGCGGGGATTGACTTCGGAACGGTGCGGATCGGAATTTCGCTAAGCGACCCGAGCCAAAGCTGGGTAGCTCCGCTGGCCACTTATACGCGGCGGGGAGAGCGTCAGGATATCAGCTACTTCTTTCAAATTGCCCGCCAGGAACAGCTTGTGGGCTGGGTTATCGGTTTGCCGATCCACTGTAGCGGCGACGAGAGCCAGAAATCGGCCGAGGCGCGTCGCTTCGCGGCTTGGCTGGGCGAGCAAACGAGCCTACCGGTAGCTCTGTTCGATGAGCGATTCACGACGGCCGAGGCCCGGCAACTGCTCAACGAAACGAAATTAAGCCCTCAAAAGAAGCGTCAGCGGCTCGATGGACTGGCCGCTCACCTGATTCTGACCCACTTTCTGGGCGCGCGCAGCCGCTCGGCTAGCGGCAATGCAGGCTTGGATGATAGAGTTGACTACCTCGGATAGCCCCCCGAATGGCGGCCGTGTACTCGCGCTAGACCATTATTTGTGCTTTTTTCGCTTGAGATTGATTCTGCGACCGGAACTTTGGGCGGTAGACTACCATCCCAACCGTAACGGCCAGCCTTGCTGCATCGCAGCGACAGAGAATTGATGGCCAGCTTTTAGGAGCCGACGGCATGCCACTCGATGGCAAACAACTTGACGAACTTCTCAGCGGTTTTATCGATGGTGAGCTCACGGATGTGGAGCTGGAGCTGGTCGAGAAAGCGGCTCGGGACGACGTGCGCATTGCGGAGCGGATTGAGTTGTTGCGCCGACAATCGAGCTGGGTGCAGCAATTTGGCCAGTCGCAGCTTGAACAGCTATCGCAGTTTAGCCATCAGTCGCAATCTAACCAGCAGTCGCAGCTTACCCCAGACGCCTCCCAGGAACGCAGCAGCTCTACGCTCGCCCAGCGAGTGATTGCCGAAGCTCGCCAGCGCGGTCGCGAACTGGGGCTACCCGCCACGCACTATGTACGATCGGCCGAGCGCGACGTGGTACACCTGCCCGCTCCGGGAGCAGATGTTTCTAGGGGTGCTTCCAAGAGCGGCGTTGATGCTAAGCGTGCCACGAAGAGTTCCAGCCGTCGCATGGAAGCCTGGTTGGCGCTGGGTGGACTGGCTGCCGCAGCGGCTGTGTTGCTGGCTGTCACGTGGCCCAAACTCGAACAACCAAATTTGCCATCGACGCCATCGAGCCAACTGGCCCAGCATGACAATCAGCCTCAACTGCAACATGACCAACTGCTTGCGGACAAGCAGGATGGGGCTGCCGTGTCAGAGCAGCTAGCCCCCGCAGAGTCGCTGGCATCCAAGGGGGCTCCGCTGGCATCCAAGGGGGCTCCGCTGGCATCTAGGACTGCTCCGCTGGGGTCGGGCACCACGCGTGCGCTTACCCTGGATGAAGACAATGCGGCGGCTGGTTCCAATCTAGTGGGCATGTCGGATGGGCTGGCGTATGCGCTAGTGGTCGACGTGGAGGTATCCGCTCAGGCGGAGAGGAGCCGCGTGTTAGAAAAACTTCTGACGTCTGCGGGCATTCCGTTGGCACCTCCAGTAGCCGTCAATGCACAGATACTCAAAGCGCTTGACGACTCGCGTCTGGTCGTTCGCGAGCCGACATCGGAAGTACACGCCGTATCTATTCAAGTCGTGCGTGGCGAACTGCAAGAGCTCGACAGCGCGCTGCGTCGAATCTGGCAGGACAGCGACAGCTTTCCGAACGTGGGGCTAAATCTATCGATCGATTCCCGCGCCGCTTTGATGCGCGAAATGTTGCGTAGCAGCGGAGATCGTTTTGCGCCCACAGACCGATTTGCCGTGCCGCTGGCCGCCGATCAAGTTGCTCTGGCTCCAGCTCTCGGAAATGGAATTCAGGGCGATGCGCCGGCGGGTCGAGCAAGCTCGTTGATGGCCGACGATGCCGAGGTGCATTATGTCTCCAGCAGTCAGCGCAAAAATGGCTGGGAGGGTCTGGGAGAACTATCCGGCATCACTTCAAAGTCGCTGGCTACCATTCTGCTGGTCATCCACTACGCGGATTGAGTTTCGTCGTATATTGCCTGTGATACTTCACCGTGCTGACCCTAGCATGGTTCGCCGACGCTCCGCTTTCGGCTATGATTGAGGCTGCTGGTTACGAGTTTCTCGGGAACTCTTTTTGGTCATTGCGCGTCTTTCCCCTTTGGTAACGCATGCAGAGTGAAGATCAACAAACGATCGAGCGCGTCTTAGCCGGGGATGCTTCGGCCTTTGCAACCATCGTCAATCGCTATCAGCGTCGGCTGTTGGGGTTGTTGGTACACGCTTGCGGCGATGCGGAGCTGGCTGAGGATATCGCTCAGGAAGCGTTCGCGCGGGCCTACCTCAAGCTCAAGCTGTTCTCGGGGGAATCGCAGTTTTACACTTGGCTGGCACGCATCGCGATGAACCTGCTGTTCAGCGATCGTCGCCGTAAACGATTAGAGAATCAGACACAGCGCGACGGGCTGGACGAGGCGCTCGATTGCCAAGGTTTTGCCAACCGCCCAGCGGAAGCTGCTCCGGATCAACAAATGGAACTCAATGAAACCCAGCAGTATGTACGCCAAGCACTGGCGATGCTCGACGAGGAGCGACGCGCAGTGGTGCTGTTGCGCGATTTCGATGGCATGGATTACGCTGCTATTGCGGAGACCTTAGAAATCCCACTCGGGACCGTTCGCAGTCGCCTACATCGGGCTCGATTAGAATTGCGTGCGATCCTCCAACAGAATGCCGTTCAACTTGGGTTGAGTAGCCAATGAATCCATCCGATCACAATCACACAGCTCGCGATCCACTGGATCAAGATCCGGCCGAGTACTCGGAGGAATGGCTGTCGGCCTATATCGACGACGAGCTGACCGATGTGCAGCGGGCGATCGTTGAGCAGCGCGTCGCCAGCGACAGCCATGCTCAGCGACTGTTGAATGAACTGCAGCACATGCGGAGTCTGATTGGGCAGCTACCATCCTGGTCGGGCGAGCTGATCGACCAGGCTGGCGTGACGCAGTCCTCTCTGCACTCAGAATCATTTCCGGAGACGCTCGAGCAGGCCCGGCGGACGCTCGGCGAAGCCCCGCAGTCCAACCTGGACGCGCAGTCCAAACCGGACGCGCAGTCCCTCTTGAATTCGCCACGCAACCTAGTTGTACCGGACAGCCCAGTTCACGCGGCGGGCGACTTGCCGCGGCGAGACGTGAGCTGGTGGCGGCCAATCGCGCTGGCCGCTTGCCTTGCACTGCTGACCGGCGGAGGGATTTGGTGGTGGCAATTCGATTCCACCGCGACCCTCGCCACTTCAGCTCGAATCACCGAGCCAGAGGACGAACTTGCACGCGACGATGCACTTCCAGCAATACAGTTTAAGGCGGCCCCCGCAGCGCAGGGAGTCGCAGCGCAGGGAGTCGCAGCACAGGAAGTCGAAGCGATGGGAGTCGATGCACAGGGGGATATGGCCAGCCCAAGTAACGGCGCAATGGGTGGTGGCATAGGTGGCGCAATGATGGGCCGAGCTGCTAATGCAGCATTGAGCGAAGCCCCAGGGGCAGCCTCCGAGGGGGCGAACATGCCAGACAGTTCGGCGGAAGCAATTGTTGCCCAATCCCCATCGGCGGCCAGGCTGCAATTATCACCGCCAGCCCAAGAGCCCATGCAGAGCTTTGCTCGACCCTCGCCAGCGCTTCGCAGCGCAGAGACGAGCGAAAGCCGAGCCAGCGGTTCGCCCAACGGCCCTATCGAAGGGCGTGGGTTAGCGAAGAGTTCAGTTGTTGATCTCGATTCACTTGCGCAGCCTGAGCGGCGGCGGTTGAGTGGCAACGATCGCGGCTCAGCGGTACAAGTCCAAATGGCGCACTCGGCAGGTTGGTCCGCCGACGAAGTCACCAGCGTGCTGCCGCGATTGGTGCCCCTGTTGAATGTATCGCCAGTGCCACCCAGTGAGGCTGGCAATGCTGAACAAGGTGATATTGGACGAGCGGCGGAAATCCCCATTGCGCTGATTGCGCAGCGGCCTGTGGCTGAGAAATCTATACCGCTGATGGATGTATTGGGTCAGCAGTCGGTGGCGTTGCAGCAAGTCGCAGCCAGCGATGCGCAGAGCTACTCGCGGCACATGCCACTGGAACAAGCTCTTGCCTTTGGAGGTATAGCCTCTAAAGACAAGACCGCTGGAGACCATGCCCCTGGTGAGTCTGCCCCTGGTGAGTCTGCCCCTGGTGAGTCTGCCACTCGAGAGTCTCCCACGGCAGAGTCTGCCATTGCAGAGTCTGCCACTATCGCGGCAGACAAAGCAGAACGACCATTTAGCAAACGCGAAGCGAACTCGCAAAATAGCTCGTCTGCAGACGCTCGACAAGCGGCACCCACTGTGGCGTTGTTCGTGTTGCGCGAGGAGGCCGAGCAGATTCTAAAAGCTGCTCGACAAGCTGGTGAGATACTGGCCAACCCCGTGTGGATCACCTCGGCCAGCGGGAACACCACGCCCGTGGGGCCAAAGCAGCAGGTCGTGCTGCTATTCACTCCGCAATAAATGCTCAGCTCGCAACGTAGAACAATTGTCCCCAATTGTTTCCGTTTTACAGTAGAACAATTGTCCCCAATTGTTTCCGTTTTACAGTAGAACAATTGCCCCCAGTTGTTACCTGTAGAACAATTGTCCCAATTGTTTCCGATCCTCGCCCTACGTTTGCGACCTTGAGCCAACTGCGCTGGCGAAACAATTGTCCCCATTGTTCTACAATAGACGGCTTCGACTACCTGTCCTTGCGACAGTAGTTTTTGGCTTCGTATTTTCACATCGAATTTAGGCCTTGCAGTATTCATGTCGTCGGCTGTTATCGAGACCGTTTGGCTGGCTTCGCTGGAACAAGCATGGCAGATCGCGCACGATACTCTGCAAGCGGAGCGCACGCCCCACGGGCACTGGACCGGCGAACTCTCCGCCTCCGCACTCTCGACGGCTACCGCTATCAGCGCACTGGCGCAAGCTCGTAAAAGTGGTTGCGTCCCAGTAGTACGGCAGCTCGATGCCGATCGCGCCATCGCGGCCGGTTGCCAATGGTTGTTGCGGCAACAGAATGGCGATGGCGGTTTCGGAGACACCGATCGCAGCTACTCAAACATCGCTACCACGCTGTTGGTAATCGCCGCATGGGAGTTGGCCCAACCGGCAGGTCGGTCGCTGGCAGAGGTGGCAGACGATACTGTGGGTTCGGCTTGGCAGACGCAGATTGCAACCCATGCTGCGGCCGCTTGGGAGTATGTCGATGGGGAAGGCAAGTGGGAGGGGCTGCGGCGGCGATATGGCACAGACAAAACTTTCGTGGTTCCGATCCTCAGCAACTGTGCCTTGGCCGGCTTGGTCGATTGGCGCGAAGTGGCGCAGTTGCCATTCGAAGCGGCTTGGTTGCCACAAGAACTGTATCGCTGGGCGAGCCTGCCAGTGGTCAGTTATGCAGTGCCTGCGCTGGTGGCCATCGGTCAAGCGAGATTCCATTTTGCACCCACCAAGAATCCGCTGTTGAGAGCGCTCAGGCGGCGCGCAATAGCCCCCACGCTGAAGGTGCTCAAGGCGATGCAGCCTGCCAGTGGTGGCTACTTGGAAGCCACGCCGCTAACCAGCTTTGTGCTGATGAATTTGGCGGCCTGCGGCCAGGGGCATCTGCCGGTCTCCCAGGACTGCTTGCGTTTTCTGCTCGACGCGCGATTGGAGGATGGCAGTTGGCCCATCGATACCAACCTGGCTACCTGGGTAACCAGTTTGTCGCTGCACGCGCTCAGTCGCCGTGGCCCGTTGAAGTTGGCACTGTCGGAGCCTTGCCCCGGCACAGATGCGGCTGTCGAGAGTGCGGCATCTGAAGAAGCGCCAGCGGCAAGCAGTCTAGTCAGTAGCACCGCGCTGCGCTGGTTATTGGCTTGCCAGCATCGACAGCGACATCCCTTCACGGGTGCCAATCCGGGGGGCTGGGGGTGGACGGACTTGAGCGGGGCGGTCCCCGATGCGGACGACACACCCGCCGCGCTGTTGGCCATCAGCCACATCGACTGGAGCGATCCGGCCTGTCAGCAGTTGGAGCAGCAGGCGCTGGACGCCGTCAAACTGGGGCTGGGCTGGCTAATGCGACTGCAGAATCGCGATGGCGGCTGGCCCACCTTTTGTCGCGGCTGGGGAACGCTTCCGTTTGACCGCAGTGGTACCGATTTGACAGCCCACGCCCTGCGAGCTCTGCAGGCTTGGCTACCTAGACTGGAGCAAGTCAACCGGTCGAATAGTGCGCCTGCCTTGCGCGTAGCGCGTATTCGATCTGCCATGCGCCGCGGACTGGCTTTCCTGTCGCGCAGGCAAGCTGCCGATGGAAGTTGGTTGCCGCTGTGGTTCGGCAATCAGGATCGTCCGCAAGAAGATAATCCCGTCTATGGGACCGGCAAAGTCCTGATGGCCTACGGAGCTTTGGGGCTGGCGGATAGCTTGCCGGCCCGGCGGGGGCGCGAGTATTTGATGGGCTGCCAAAACGCAGATGGCGGTTGGGGGGGCGGCCCCAGCGTCGAATACCGCGACGGGGCGGACCCTGCAGGGCTAGACATTTCGGCGGGAAGAGACAATTCGGCGGAACGGGCTAGTCGGGCAGGCCGAGTCTGTAATTCAAGTAGCTCCATTGAGGAGACAGCCATTGCGCTGGAAGGTTTGTTGTGTGGTGGTCAGATGCTAGGGGATGCAAGTATAATGCATGGTCTCGAGTGGCTTGCGCAGTCGATCCGCTCGGGGAATTTGCTGTGTTCCAGTCCGATTGGTTTTTATTTTGCCAAGCTCTGGTATCACGAACGACTCTACCCCACCGTATTCAGTTTGGCAGCTTTGGGAACGGCGCTCCACGCCAGCCCGCCCACTGCTGCCAGCGAGTCGCCTGTCCCTAACCAGGAGTGACTGTTTTGTCATTTGCTTCGATAGACCCCGTCCAGTCGCCGACCGGCTCAGCGAGTTTGACAGTTAATTCGCCCACCAGCAACGACTCCGCAGGAAACGGCTCGGCCGGCGATGCCTCGGCGAGCAACAGTTCGGCGAGCAACAGTTCGGTGGGAGGGCGATCGCGCCGACGCAAAACCAGCCACCTAAAAGATGTCCCAGAGACTCGACAACTGCGCGATTCGCTCAAGCTGCGTTGCGAACAAGTAGCTGCGCGGTTGGACAAAACGCGACCGCTGTCCAAGGACGGTATGGAGCAGGTTGCGCGACAACTGCTCAGCGAAGACAATCTACCTGAGGGTTATCTGGGGTGGATCATGGTCATGCTCAGCAGCGCGTTCTACCGCGATCAAGTGGCTGCTACCGACCCCAAGCGAAGACTTTTTCTACTGCCGCATTGTTTGAAGCACGCCGAAGGGTGCCCGGCCGACTACGACGAATTTGGCATGAACTGCAAGCAGTGTGGCGCTTGTAGCATCGCCGACTTTCGCACTGTGGCCGAGGAGATGGGCTACAAGGTATTGGTGGCCGAAGGTTCACCCGTGGTGTTGAAGATCATCGTCAGCGGCTATGTCGATGCAATTGTCGGAGTGGCTTGCCTGAACGTGTTGGAAAAAGCCATCGATAAGATCCTGCTGTCGGGAATACCCTGCATGGCGGTGCCGCTGCTCTCGAGCGATTGCCGCAATACCAGCGTCGATGAAGACTGGGTCAGCCAAATGGTGTTGACTAAGCAGACCGCCCCCGTCGCTCAAACACGCAGCTATGTCCACTTGCTGCGCGCGGCGCACGATATATTTCAGGGAGCGACCTTCGAACGACTGATAAAGCGTCAGCGTTCGACGGGACCGCTGGTTGAACCGGTCGAATCCCTGGACGAATCGAATGCCGCTTCAAGTGGTAGTCCCTCATCCAGCAACGGCTTGGCTGGCGTGGACCCGATTGCAGCTACCGAGGCTCTAGGCCTAGACTTTGTCAGCCGCGGTGGCAAGTATTCGCGTCCCTTTATCACGCTGGCTACCTACGATGCGCTCACCAATGGCCAGGCTACGCTGAGTGGTGGCCCGCAGGTCATCGCCGACTATGGCGATGCGGTTCTGCGCGCGGCGATGAGTATCGAAGTGTTTCACAAAGCCAGCTTGGTGCACGACGATATTGAAGACGACGATGGTTACCGCTATGGTCAAGCCACTCTGCATCGGCGGTATGGTCTATCGACAGCGATCAATGTCGGGGATTACTTGATCGGCCTGGGCTACCGACTCGTCAGCCGCAGCGGCTCGGATCTAGGTGTCGACTGTGCGGCAGATATTTTGGACTGCTTGGCCGCCGCCCACATGCGACTTTCCGAAGGCCAAGGGGCTGAGCTATTGTGGCGCGATGCCAGCGACAAACGCTTGACGCCGCTGGATGCGTTGAAGGTTTATGCATTGAAGACTGCGCCAGCCTTCGAAGCGGCGCTGTACACCGGCGCGCGATTGGCCGGAGACGTCACCGCTCTAGCCGAACCCATCAAACTGTTTGCTCGCAATATCGGTGTCGCTTTTCAGATCCTCAACGATCTGGCCGATTGGGAAGGGGACGAGCACAACAAGCTATCGGCTGGTGGCGATGTGCTCGGCGGACGCCCAACTCTACTGTGGGCTCTGGCACTAGCCAACCTGCCGGCCGACGATCAGCAGCGGTTGTTGGACTTGGGCAGCAGCCAGTGTGAGCTGAGCGATTCCGAGAGACTGTCGCAAGTCCGGCAACTGTATCACCAAGCCCAGGTTTTTGAACAGGCCAGACGCTTAATTGAGAAGCACGAGCAACGCGCCTTGGAAGCCGCGGCACAGATCGACTCCGAGCCCATGCAGCGGTTGCTGTTATACTTAGTAGACACCGTGCTTGCGCACGAAGAACCCGCCTCGCCCCCCACCGTCTCCATTGCCCCGCCCGGAGTCTCGACCCGCATGCTGCCCGTGACTGCCAAGTAGGACAGCCAGAATAGGAGCCTTCCATTGAAGGAAACCATCTCGCCAACCACACAGGCCGACGCGCTCGATGAGCTGCTGGCGCTGTTCTATCCTCAAATCGCACCGTTGGGTTCGTTTGAGTTTTGCACATCTGAGCAGTGCCCGGTCGAGTACCGCGCCCTGCTCGATCATGAGAAACACATGACGGTAACCGTCGAGCAGCGACATGGCACTGCGGTCGACGTACAAGTGCTGGCCTGTCAGCAGAACGATTCGCACTACATGCGGAAAATTCTATTGCGACGTCAAGACGATCAGCGAGTCGTGCTGTTTGGTATCGTGCGCATGGCTCTGGCCGCGCTGCAGCTCGAGGTTCGCGACAAGATTCTTGCCCAGGGAACTCCGTTGGGACGCGTGCTGATCACGCACAATGTTCTGCGACACGTGCAACTGAACGCATTGTGGCGAGTCTCCTGCGGCGTCGATTTGGCCGGGTGGTTTGCAATTCCCGCAGGCTCGATCACCTACGGCCGCACCGCCTTGATCTACTGCAACCAAAAACCGGCCATCGAGTTGCTAGAGATCGTCTCCCCCGAGAAGGCACTTTCTCCATAGGAGCGTGGCTTTGGATGTGAATAGATCTCAGCATGCTGTCAGGGAGCCGATACTCGAAATCCGATACCCGATACCCGATACCCGATACCCGATACCCGATAGCAAATGACTAATGACAAATAACTAATGACTAGTCTACGGTACCGGTAATGAGAGACTCAGGTTCCTCGCAAAGCGTCCCATGCCCCGCGTGTTCTGCGATAACGAGCACCGCGCTTTTACGGCACGGCACATCATGCCTAGTAGCGCGGGCACTCTTGCCGATGTGCATGTCCGCCGCCGATCACGCTGCCCTGGCAGACTAGCCATTAGTTATTTGTCACTAGCCATTTGTCAACAATCGGAGCGGAGGTGGTGATGGGAGATGCGGCGAAAGCAGGAGAGCTCGAGGAACGGTTGATTGATTTCTCGGTTCGCATTATCAAATTGGCCGACGCATTGCCCCGTACGGCGGCGGGGCGACATATCTCCAAGCAACTGTTGCGGTCTGGAACTTCGCCTGCTCCTAACTATGCCGAGGCGCGCGGCGCTGAAAGCAATGCGGATTTCGTTCACAAACTAAAGATCGCCTTGAAGGAACTCAACGAAACGAGTATCTGGTTACGCGTGGTTTGTCGGGCGGAAATGTTGAAACGTGAGCGAGTCGAGTTGCTGATCGACGAGAACCAGCAACTTTGTCGAATCATTAACGCCTCGGTGAAAACCGTGCAGACGAAATCCCGATAGCTAATGACTAATGACTAATGACTAATGACTAATGACTAATGACTAATGACTAATGACTAATGACTAATGACTAGCCTACCGTTGCTAGCTTGCTTTCAACAGTTTTCAAAACTCCTCTGAGGACCGAAACTCTCGGCGAGTTCCGCTACTTTTACAACTTGCTGCGGTCTGCCGTAGCAGCGCTTCGCTCGTTACGAGCCTACATAAACGCTTACGAGAAAACGTAACTTCATTATTACTTAGCCCACTGCTGATAAC